>CAYWAG010000064.1:0-7668 GCA_964455925.1 uncultured Verrucomicrobiales bacterium
ATCCTCCCCCCAGAGGACCAAGCCATGACCAACGCCAGCGGCGAGTAAAGCAGCGTAGAGAAGGTTTCCTACCTTCTGCCAGAGTAAAGAGAGAGCGCCAGCATCCCCGCTGGCGCTCTTTTTTATGCGAGTCCACACTACACGACATTTTTTACCCGCAGATTACGCCGATTCACGCAGATTATTTTGGGGGTATTCAGAGGGATTCTGTAATTTTCAGGGTAACGCTGAGACTCCTTTATGGTTTTTGAGGACGAGAGAGTTTCGGGGTAAATTTCTATTACAGGCGCAAATCAATTAATTTCTAAAAAAATCTGCGCAATCTGCGCAATCTGCGGGCAAAAATATGAGTGGAAAGTTGTCGTGTAGTGTGATTTCAACATCTTCACACCTATCACATTGAAATGAGGTAACACCCTGCGAAAGAGCCTTTTCCCCTTGCTTGTCTTCTCCCTCGACATAAACTAGAGAGGCATGCACGTCCTTGAATTTTTCTCTATCGTTTACTCGACCCTAGTAGTTATCACGCATATCATCATGGCTCTGGCGGTAAACGCCGATGCCAAACATTTAGTTACCCAGAGGTCTGGACTCTTTCTGTTTGGTTCAACAATGTGGGGCTTGGTCACCCTTATATTTGGGATTGCAGGGTTGGCATTATACTGGGCAGTTCACCATTCAGGATTAAGGGTCACCACCCCGCCCCAAGACAGATAACCTCTCGCGTAAGGAACAGGGTTGAGGCGGAACCTGAGGAGATGGCTTTTTCAGGGTTAGTCGTTCTGAGATTACCGAGTGAGAAAGGTGCCGGCGGTCTCTACCCAGTGTGTTATAAAGAAGCGCTTCTCCTGTGCTAATAGCTCTGGCGACTGCCCGATGAGGGGACGAAGGGTGGTGGACATTTGGAGAGTAACGAGGAGGAAGATCGCGGACCAGAGGGTGAGGCTCTGTAGGGAGCGTGCCCCGGCTCTGCGCAGGAGCTTCTTAAGAAAACCATGGGCAAAGCCGAGTGAGATGACCCAGCTCGCCACGATCAGCACGCCCATAAACCCTAGTGAGTCCGTGGACTGGGAGAAGACCCAAATAATAGGCGCAAACCCCACGAGCAAGATTCCGACCAAAGCCAGAGCGGCGAGAAACCCGGTAAAGAGCTGCTCCGCCCGCGCCTGCGTCCCCGTCAGGCAGGTAAAAATATAGAGGCTAGGTAGGCAGATCAGGGCGCTCAGTAAGGTGCCACACAGGAGCTTAAGCGGCGTAGCCCAGAGCTGTGTCCCGAGGGCAAAGGTGCCGATCACGAGCCCATAAAGGAGCAGGCAAACACTGGTAAGCCCCAGAGCACTGAGCACGATACGGCGGTGCCCGTGTTGTGTGGAGATATGATCTGCAAGGCTGAGCGGGTGCTTCAGTAGTGCCTCTAGCAGGGTGCCCCAGCGGTGGAGGTTATGCAGTGGTTTAATGGTTTCGGTCTCTTTCTTAGCGTTAGAGTCGTCAGGATTAGGGGGTGTTGGCGGGGTGTTAGGTGGGGTAGTCATGGTAATGGGAAGGGTAATGAAAGGGAAAGGGGATCAGGAGTGGGTGAATGCCGCCCGAGCACTCCGGCGCTGCACCAGTGAGATGAGAATAATGACCAGCACACTGATCAGCCCCCAATAGAAGCGGGGACCAGCATGGCTTAAGAGCTCTACCAACGAGCGCCATACAGCATAGTAGAAGGTTCCCGCCAGTGGGTCTGGACGGAGGAAGGCGACTTCCAGCTCTGGACTGCCAAAGAAGGGACGCAGCACCCAGGAAAACTGTGCGCCGACAAACCCATTCCCCGCCAGCCAGGACAGCAGCGTCAGCTTAGCCACACGGGGTGTCGGGCAGTATTCGCGCAGCGTGCGCAGGAGGTGCCACTGTGAGACCACCCCCGCAAACCCGATCAGAGTGGTATGCAGGAGGAGCAGCCCCGCATGCGCGGTAGAGGAGCCTGCAGAGTCCGCCTGCGGGAGACTCCAGCTCAGGAACGCTGCCACCGGCGCTAAGGCTCCCAGCAGTAGCGAAAAGACCGAGAAGCTCATCAGGAGCGCCAGGAGCGAGCGCTGTAAGCCCAGCCCGCTGCCTAGGAGTAAGCCTAGCAGTCCGTTCAGTAAGGCATTACACCCCAGAGTGAGGAGGATCAGGATGGGGAGCTTCATCCCTACATACACGCCCATCAGGGGGGAGCGCCACATGCCCACACTCACACCATAGATCCCGCCCCCCACGACGATGCAGAGCACGCAGGTCATGAGTCGCGTGATCTGGCTCGCACGCAGCCACTGCGTCAGCTCGTGAGCATCGCCATGCAGGAGGCTGCGCCAGCCAAGCGCGCGAAGGAGGTGTGAGAAAGAGGAGGACAAGGGCATCAGTGAATCTGTTCCCCATCATGAAAGCCTCCCTATGTGAACCCAGTATGAAGATCTGGTGAAAAGGCGGTGAATAGTTACGCGCCCTTTAATCTTATACGACCTCCATCAGGGCACAGTAAGTCCCTGGTGGGGGGCGATTAGCGCTCGAGGATTTCGACCTCGTAGCCGTCGGGGTCGGTGACGAACGCCATTTTTTTCTCACCGTTGGAGAACTTCTCGTGCCATTTGCTGGGCCAGATCTCGATGCCATCCTGCTCTAGCTGCGCGCAATATGCGAGAATGTCAGGGACGCCCACAGCGGTGTGCATGAGGTCCTCTGGGAACTGCACCTCAAACTCTGGTGAGTAGCAGAGCTCGAGAAAGTGGTCGTTGCCAGGTAGTCCTAGGAAGGCGAGCTTGTTGCCAGCAGGAGAGTCCTTACGGGTAGTGACTTCAAACCCAAGTTTCTGGTAGAAGGCGATAGTGGTATCAAGGTCGGAAACACGGATGCGGGTATGGAGGAATTTGATCATCTGGGGGGTAAGATAGAGCGGTCTCTGCCTCCCTGTCAATGAGCGAGAGCGGAGGGATATCTGCCGCGCTACTTGAGATAAAGGGTTAGCGTAGCTGTGAGCTGAGCGCCTGGAGCTTACGAGGGGTGCGGGTGAAAAGTGCCCGCTTTCGGATACGCTGATATTGCTCCTTGCAATGCGCCAGTGTGGGCTGCGGCTTCGTAACCAGCTCGGCAAATTCTACCGAGGCCTTTGAGAGTAATAAACTAGTGATAAAAGGGTCTCCATCCATACAGGATTCTTAGCAATCGAAGTGCCAACTCACCGGATCGTCCCAAGGATTGTTAGAAAATATCCTATAGGGTGCGTAATACGAGACTCCATCCACGGGGCACAGCGGAATTAGTGGAAGAAGAAGTCTTGTGCTACTTGCTCGGTCGCGAGAGAGAGCTCGGTAAGGGTGATACCCTTCAGAGCGGCGATGTAGCTGGCGATGGAGGCGACATGCATCGGCTCGTTACAGGTCCCCCGGTGCGGAACAGGGGCCAGGTAAGGGGCATCGGTCTCTAGCATAAAGGTGCCTAAGGGGAGGGCAGTGGCGGTCTCCTGGATCTGGGCGGCGTTCTTAAAGGTGACATTCCCTGTGAAGGAGACGATGCCGCCGAGGTCAAAGATACGCTGTGCTTGCTGGGGTGTGCCCGGAAAGCAGTGGAAGACGGCGCGCACACGGTCTGCGTACGGCGCGTAGATCTGGAGGCAATCGTCGAACGAGGCCTGCCCACTGCGGTCTCTGGTATGCAGGCAAATGTTCAGCCCATGCTCCGCTGCTAGGGCGAACTGCTGGGTAAGGAGCATGCGCTGGCGGGCATGGTAGTCCTCCTCTGTCCATCCGTCGGGGGCTGGGTGGTAGTAGTCCAGCCCGCTTTCGCCGATGGCGACGACCTTATCATGCGCTAGGAGGGGGGCGATCTGGCTGATGGCATCATCTGGCGCCTCCGTGACATCACAGGGGTGGATGCCCAGGCAGGCGTACACACTGGGATGTGCCTCGGCTAGGGCTAGGGTGGCGTGGAGGTCATCCATGCCCGTGGCGAGCGTGATCTGGCGGGTAATGCCGGCGGCGGTAGCACGGGCGACGAGCGCATCCATATCCTGGCCGTCGTATCGGTATGAGGCGAGGTGGCAGTGAGTATCAGTGAACATGGGAGGTAAAGTGGGGGGCGTTGATAGATGGAGGTGGGATTAGAAGAGCTTCTTCAGGAGATCCAGCCCCTTTTTCTTAATGCTCTCCTCGGCTTTCTTAAGTTTCTCATCGGCATCCTCGCCGAGGTAGCGCAGGATGTCGGTGCCGAGCGCCTTATCAACCTTCTGGATGACGTTATCATCCGTCAGGTAGCTGGCAGTGAGCGCGGTCACCGCCTTTAGCCCTAGGTCCTGGGCGATCTGATCCTTATGCCCTGTAGCACTGACGGGGATCCAATAATGGGTGCCATCCAGCTGGAAGCTCTGACGTAGCCCTTTTGGGAACTTATCGATCACCTGTGCGGATACCCCTAGGCGACAGTCGATGCTGTATGTATCACCATCGAGGCGCCCCAGACCATGCACCTTATAGGCGTTCCCGACCGATAACTGCAGGTTCTCTAGGATCGTGGTATCTGCCACATTGATGACATTACAGGAACATTGGTCTAGGAGAAGCTTACTGGAGCCATCCAGCGCGATGTAGGGCAGGACATGCTTCATGACGCTCGGCAGCTCTAAGATCCCTTGGTTCAGCGTGATGCTCCCCTTCGTCACCGTCTCATCATCCTGGGAGACCGCAAAGACCCGCCCATCCACTAGCCCGCTGAGGGTAGCGTTCTTATGCTGGGTAGGGAGTAAGGAACTCACGGGGACGCTGTGCAGATCCAGCGTCATGGAGAGATCCCCTCCTGACATTTGACCATTCCCCTCTAGGGTAGCCTCCCCACCACCGGGAAAGCGAAAGGCACCCTTACGGACTTCATAAGTCTCCTCTGTGGCAATGACGGTGGCCTTACTAAGTGTCCACTCCTGAAGGATAGGGGTAGGTAGAAACAGGGTGCCTCCCCGGAGGTCTAGCCGCAGGGTGTCTGCCTGGAACTCCCCTTCCATGGAGACACCGGTCCAGCTGACCGGATCTTTCCGCCGCTCCACTAGCCCGGAGAACTGGTCCACGCGGATGCGGTCAAACGCGACCTCCTGCGGGAGCCAGCGCTTATAGAACGCCTCCTGCTGCGCGGGCTGATGGCTGGGTGCGCTAGGTATGGGCTGTGGCGGCGCGGGACGGGCAGCCTGCACGCGTGGAGGCTGTGACGACGGGCGATCAATGATAATGCTGCTAGGCGCGTTCTTACGAGCCAGGGAGCGAGGGCGACGACGGATGTGAACATGCAGTTGGTTACAGTCCATCCGCTCCATCATCCAGCTGCGCTGGAAGATGTTCCACCGCCCAAACTCAGTCGCAAACCCCTTAATCGAGATCTCCTGGATCTTTCCGGAGTTCTTCAGCTGGATCGCCGAGGAGCGGGCGGTCATGCCATCGATCTGTAAATCACTGAACGTGAGATCCCCATCCACCTTCTCTGACGCCATGCGGGAGAGGTCCTGCGCAAACTCCGGAGAGCGGAGATACCGGTTCATGAGAAAGAAGCCAACCCCACCTACAACCACCACGAGGAGCAGACAGATCAGCACTGCTTTTACCAATACTTTCATAATCTCAGGATTCTATAGCCCTATTCTCCAGGGGGGCAAGCCTCTTTCCCCCTGCGTATGAGTTTAACACTCACACCCGCAGCGCGCGGGAGAACAGGTCAAGCGTGAGGCGCTGGCATAGGAGCGCTAGCTCGGGGTCATATCGGGGCCCCTCGTCACGGATAAAGGCGTGCTGCCCGTTCAGCTCATGCCAGGTAAAGAGCAGGTCAGCGGCATTAAATGCCTGGTAGAGCTGCAGACGCCCTTCCTGTGGAACATGCGGGTCTTGGCGCCCCCAGACACACATGACCTCGCCTTGGATCTCGCGCAGGCGGTCGATCGTTTGGGGGGCATCACCTGCAGGCATCGTGCTGCTATGGATGTCCGTAGCATACAGGCAGCTGGCAGCCTGCACACGCGGGTTCAGGGCTGCCCGGAAGGCGAGGTGCCCCCCTAGACATACGCCATAACTCCCCAGCGCGCCATTACAGTATGGTTGCGCATCGACCCAGCTGACGATGGCTGCCGTGTCGGCATCGTGAGCGGTGAGGGGCTTAGTGAACTTATCGGCATTCCCCTTATCCTTACCCGCATCATCATAGGCGAGGACGGTGCCAATGGGGTTTAGCTCGTGGAAGACCTCGGGCACGATCACGACATACCCATGCCCCGCCACAAAGGCCGCCGTGCGGGCGATGGGAGAGGTGATCTGGAAGATCTCTGAGTAAAAGATGACAGTGGGGAAGGCGCCCTCACGGTCAGGACGATAGACCTCGCAGCGCATGTCGCCAGTAGGCGTCGGGAGTGTGACTTCGGATTGGGTAATAGTCATATTACCAGGGGTGTTAAAGGGGCTGTGATTTCTATTCAATAAAATCTTTTGAGCATGCGTCTGATATGCTACGTTCTAAGAACGTCCTATCGAATCAGATTATGCGGTTTTTGCTTTATTTTTCCATGATCCTTGGCTGCGCGCTGAGCTTACAAGCTCAGATCACCGTGCGCCCTCATGTGCATCATGCTCACACGCATATTCTCTGGACGCCCAGTAAGAAGCCGCAGAGAACCACCACGCAGAAGCTCTCCCGCGAGGAGCAGTTCCTGGTCCAAATCTTTCTCGATGAGCATGGGTTCGGCCCCGGGGTGATCGATGGTGCCATGGGGAGCTTCTCCTACCAAGCAGTGCGATATTATTACCAGTCCATCGGGCATCCCGCTAGCAGTGACCTGGCGCTCGTGCTAGGGCGCGCCTTTCGGCATAAGAATCTGCCCTACCAATCCGCCACCGTGCCAGCCGATCTCTCACATTTAGTAAAGCCCAGCCTCCCCCATAAATACCGTATCTTAGCCAACTATAAGAGCGTCCCCTACCGCTCCTACCGGGAACTCATGGCAGAGCGTTATCATACCTCAGAGGCCGTGCTAAACCGCCTAAACCCTGACCGCAAGCTCTCTGCCCTCGCACCTGGGGAGTCCATTATTGTCCCGAATGTGCAGCCCTTTAGGATAGAGGACTTACCAAGCGCCAGCTATAAGCCCTACCAGTCCGTCAAGGGGAACCACGTCGTGATCAATGTACGGCAAAAGTCGCTGGTCATCTATAACAACGCGGGCGCTGTGCTGGCATACTACCCCGTCACCACCGGCGTCACCCATCGGGTGCGCTACGGCGACTGGAAGGTAGCGAACTCCGTCCCAAACCCGCATTGGAAATACACCCCAGGGAATAGCCAATCCTACATCATCCCACCTGGCCCGAACAGTCCCGTAGGGGTCATCTGGAACGGACTCAGCGCTAAGTCCATCGGCATCCACGGGACGAACTCCCCAGAGACCATTGGGCGCTCCCGCAGTGCCGGCTGCATCCGCCTGGCGAACTGGGATGTCGTCAAGTTCGTCCAGCACATCCGTCCAGGGTGTAAGGTAAAGATCCAGTAGGAGGGTGTGATTTTATCACACATTACGGCAGTAACTGTGGCATGATCGTCTCACAGGTCATCTCCCATAGTAGGCGTTGGCCACGGACTTTCTCCTTCATGTCCGCTTTATAACTGTTCAAAATCAACTGC
>CAYWAG010000065.1:0-7614 GCA_964455925.1 uncultured Verrucomicrobiales bacterium
CTAGGAGGGGGAACAGGGTGGTGACGGTGGAGCCAAAGGAGTGAAAGAGAGGGAGGCATGCCAGCAGGCTGGAGCCAGCGGGGCAGTTCAGCCGCGAGCTAAACTGGCAGATGTTGGCTAGGAGGTTGCGGTGGGAGAGGGGCACGCCCTTTGGGAGACCAGAGGAGCCAGAGGTAAAGAGGAGGACGGCCTCGTCATCCCCGCTACGGGCATCTAGCCGGAGCCGCCGGATAAGCGCCTGTGGGGAGGAGAGCCGGAGCTGGATGAGCCAGCGGAGGGCGTGGGGCTTTAGCTGGCGGGTGAGGGTGTCGAGCTCAATGAGCTGGTCTGGAGCCGGCCAGGCAAAGTCGGGGAGCCGGTCGATAAAGGCGCCTGCTGTGATGAAGGTGGTAAGCTCGGCTTGGTCAATCGCGCTCTCCACAGCGGTGCGGCTGGCAGTGAAGTTCAGGTTGACGGGGACTTTCCCTGCAAAGAGGACGGCGAGGTTGGCGATGACTCCTCCCTTCCCTGGGGGGAGGATAATGCCGATGCGCTGGTTCTGTGTCTGCTTCTGTAGATAATGTGCCAGTGCGAGGGCGGTGGCGAGCAGGCGGCGGTAGCTGAGGCGGGACTCGTCGTTGCCATCATGCAGGTAGTTCGTATGCCCGGTCTGATGGAGGGCGGTCAGCAGGGCGGCACTGAGTGAGCGGCGGAGAAAGGGGCGTGCGCTAAAGGTCGCCTCCCCCAGGAGCTGGTAGGCGCCGGTGAGGTCTTGGGGGGCAGGTGCGCACAGTAGGGAGCCTGCGCGCAGGAGACTGCTGGGTTCCTGCTCTCCAGCGTAAACCTGTAAGCGGGTCTGGGCGGTGCGATGCACACTGAGGGGGCAGACGGCGAGGTCTGACTGGCACAGGAGCTGGAGGGTAGCGGTGGGGATGTCATGCGGGTTCCCCGCGAGGGTATCCACGGGGGCGGGGATAAAGAGGGCGACCCCGTCCTCCCCCTTCCTGCGGAGTGCCTCTGCTAGCTGTGGGGGCGTAGCACCTAGAGGTAGGTGCTCATAGGGCTGTATGAGCGTGCGGAGAGGAGCCTCTAGCGATGACTCATCTGCCACGAGTAAGAGTAGCGGGCGGTTCCCGATGGCACTGAGCAAGACTCTAAACTCGGCGGCATTTAAGCGGCTAGGGATGAGGAGCTGCGCGGTAGGGGGGAGGGTGTTCTGGAGGTGAGGAGTCGTCATGGAGGAGCCTAGTGAGAGAGGTTATCTAAGAATCTCCGTTGAGAATAGCATAAAGTGATAGGTTGATTAAATCGATAGTTTAGATCGGTGTATTGACTCTGTCGATATTGGATGTGGTAGGCAGAGCCCCCAAAAAAAAGCCTCCCTGAGGGAGGCTTCCTTGATGATGAGTATGGGGGAGAGCTGATGTATTAGCGCTGAGAGACCTCGCCGGTGAACAGGTCTTCGATCTCGTTCTCACTCTTCACCATGATGGCGGTGCCACCTGTTTCTTCTGCTAGGATCTTCATGGCATCCTTAGCCTTTGGCTCTAGGAGGGCTACGCTGTTGATGACGATGCTCTTCTTCTTGGCCTGTTTTGCGAGTTTTTTGGCGAGGTCTAAGCTTCCTCCATTACCGTCTGTCATAAACACGATGACATCTGGGAGTGGGTCCAGCTCCAGAGCTTTACGCAGAGGCTTCTCCCAGTCTGTCCCTAGGGCCAGAGGGTTACTCTTAATATCCTTTAAGGCACTCTTAATATTATCGGAGGACGGCTTGATCCACTTAGGGATACAGTCCTTGTAGAGCTTAGGATCTACATTACGTCCGTGCATGCCACCAGGCATGCCCTGCCAGTCTACTTTCTGTCCATCGGTGGAGGTCGTGATAGCGATCGATCTCCCATCAGGCTTAAACTTGATCGTGTCTGAGGCGAGCCAAACTGGACCTGCAAAGAAGATGAGTGAAAAGTCTGCTCCGCCCTCAAGGTTCTCTACCGACTGGGTGAGTTCTTCGCGCATCAGGGTGTCACGTGTCCCCTTCATGGAGAGTGAGTAGTCGATCACGTAGGCGATGCGATTACCCGTGACCGAGGAGCCGAAGAAGGTGGTGGCACTACTACTGGCATCACCGAACCCAAACCCCATTCCGAAGTCGTCAGAACTCCCGAAGTCGGGGGCGTCCACGCTGACCATTTGGTTCGTGTCAGGGACAGAGACGGCGGTCGGGGCGGTGGTAGTGATGACATTAGCCACGGCAGAGGAGGCGGCAGGAGGGGTAGGAGTTTGACGCGTCTGCTTCTGAATGGTAACATCCTTAGTCGTTTCCTTCTCTGCAGGAGGGACCTGGTAGGAGATGATGGTCTCGATCTTCTTCTCTGGGATTAAGATAAAGAGGGCTTGGAGAATCCCACCAAGGGCGGCGATGACGGCGATAGAGACCAGAAAGCTGATTAGAGTAGACTTCTTCTTCTGCTGCGCTAGGCGCTCCTGTGCTTCTGCGGAAAGGGGGGCGTGTATACTCATATTGTCTTTATATACCTCGCCTTACCCTTAAATCGGGACGAAAGAGTCGCCTTTATTTTGTGTAATAAAGGCACCCGACAGTTAGCGCTGAGAGACCTCGCCGGTGAGCAGGTCTTCGATCTCGTTCTCACTCTTCACCATGATGGCGGTGCCACCTGTTTCTTCTGCTAGGACTTTGAGGGTATCCTTTGCTTGTGGTTCCAGGAGGGCGACGGTGTTGATGACAATGCTGTGGCGCTTTGCCGCTTTTGCGATCTCCTCTGCGATCACAGCACTGCGGCTACCACTGCTACCATCAGTCATGAAGACGATGACATCTGGTCTAGGCTTGAGGTCTAGTGCCTTGCGGAGTGGCTTCCCCCATTCCGTGCCGAGCAGGAGTGGGTTACTGTTGATCTCCTCTACGGAGGTCTGGATGTTCTCTGCAGTGGGCTCCACCCAGTAAGCGTCATAGTTACTGAGCTCTTTTTCGTTCGTCCCTTGTCTCCCCGCCCACTGCACCGTTTTGTTGGTATGGATCGAGGTAGCGGACTCGATGTTTCTGCCATCTGGTGACAGGACGAGCTGATCTGAGGATGACCAGACGGGGCCAGCAAAGAAGATGAGCGAGTATTCGGCTCCTCCCTCTAGGTCTTTAATAGACTGGGTGAGTTCTTCACGCATCAGGGCATCCCGTTTCCCCTTCATGGATAGGGAGTAGTCGATCACGTAAGCAATGTTTGAGCCTGAGACGGTAGAGCCAAAGAAGGTGGTGGCGCTGCTGGATGCCTCACCAAACCCGAACCCCATACCGAAGTCGTCAGAGCTCCCGAAGTCGGGGGCGTCCACGCTGACCAGTTGGTTGCTGTCTGGGATGGAGATGGCGGTGGGGGCAGTGGTGGTGATCACATTTGCCACGGCGGAGGATGCCGCCGGAGGGGTAGGAGTTTGGCGGATCTGCTTCTTTATAGTGACTTCCTTTGTCGTTTCCTTTTCTACAGGCGGAGCTTGGTAGGAGATGATGGCCTCCACCTTCTTCTCCGGGATTAAGATAAAGAGGGCTTTCAGGACTCCTCCTAGTGCGGCGATGACAGCGATGGAGACCAGAAAGCTGACTAAGGTCGCCTTCTTCTTCTGTCTGTCAAACTGGGCTTGCGCCTCTGTGGAGAGTTGGACGTGGATGCTCATGACGCACTCAGTATGTATGTGTAGGGGGGGAAAGTAAACTTTTTTGTTGTGTTGGTGATCTGCAATGGGGGTAAGAGTTGTCATCACGCCGTTGCTATGCTGGAATAGGCGGTATGATGAACGTGATCGATACTAAACACGAGCTGCGTGGGTGGCGCAGAGGGCTAGATGTGGGTACTCCGGTGGTGCTCGTCCCTACCATGGGGGCATTACATGTAGGGCATTGTGCTCTGATCTCCGCTGCGCGGCAGCGCGCTGGGGAGCATGGGCGAGTGGTGGTCACCATCTTTGTGAACCCGACCCAGTTTAACCAAGCGTCCGATTTAGAGAATTACCCTTCTACGTTAGAGGCGGATCTGGCGCTGTGTGAGCAATATGGCGCGGATGCCGTCTTTTGTCCATCTGCCTCTGAGGTTTATGCAGATGATAGCTCCGTGATGGTAAGTGAGCGTAGCCTCTCTGCCACGCTCTGTGGGGCGACGCGTCCAGGGCACTTTGATGGCGTATGCACGGTGGTGCTAAAGCTCTATAACCTCGTCCAGCCAGATGCCATGCTGTTTGGGGAGAAGGACTTTCAGCAGGTAGCGGTGGTGCAGAGGATGGTGCGGGACCTGGATCTGTCAGTAGAGATTCAGCCCGTTCCTACGGTGCGGGCGGAGAGCGGGCTAGCACTGTCGTCACGTAATGCGCGGCTGACAGCGGTAGCGCAGCAGGAAGCCCCGCAGCTCTACGCGGCATTATGTGCGGCGCGGGAGGTGCTGGCGAGTGGGGCACTGTCTGCGGGCGATGTGGAGGCGTTTGTGCAGGGGCGCTTAGGGGGCGTAGTGACAGAGCTACGCTGGGATTACATCAGCCTGGTGCATCCAGAGACGATGCAGGCAGCAACCGCGCGCGCCACAGCAGGGGAGGGGGGAGAAGCGATTTTAGCAGTTGCAGTATTTTTTGGGGAGATTAGGCTCATAGACCATGTTCGGGTCACCCTACTGTAAGGTAGTAGTGTGCTCGGGTGCGCTAACAGAGCTATAGTTGATATGATACAGACAGATTTTCTCGTACTAGGGGCAGGGATAGGAGGGCTTTCCTTCGCGCTACGCGCAGCGGAGGTGGGGCAGGTAACTGTGCTCTGTAAGGGAAAGCTCATGGAGTCTAACACCGCCTGGGCACAGGGGGGGATCTCCTCTGTGCTAGAGGAGGCACTGCGGGCAGAGGGCGACACCCTGGAGAAGCATGTGCAGGATACGCTGGATGCTGGTGCCGGGCTCTGCCATGAGGAGGCTGTGCGGGTGCTGGTGGCAGAGGGGCATGATACGATCCAAGACCTGATCCAGCATGGTGTCCGGTTTGACCAAGAAGACGGGGCATTCTCTCTCGGTAAGGAAGGCGGGCACAGTGAGCGCCGCATTCTGCATGTGAAGGATACCACTGGGCGCGCCATTATGGAGGCGCTCATCGCGCAGGCGCAGTCCCATCCGCAGATTACGATCTTAGAGGACCACTTCGCCATCGACCTCATCTCCACGGCGCAGCTCGGCATGGTCGCCGATGATCGCGTGCTGGGTGCCTATGTGCTGGATAAGCAGACTGAGGAGGTAGAGATCGTGCGCTCAGATCGCGTCGTGCTCGCCACTGGGGGGAGCGGGAAGGCGTATCTCTATACGACGAACCCCGACAGCGCGACCGGTGATGGCGTAGCGATGGCATGGCGCGCGGGGGCAAAGGTCGCGAACATGGAGTTTACCCAGTTTCACCCCACCTGCTTCTATAACCCCGCTGCGGTCGGGGCAGAGGAGCGCTCCTTCCTCGTCTCAGAGGCCGTGCGCGGCGAGGGCGGGAAGCTGATCGACCGTGAGGGGCGCGACTTCATGGTGGACTATGATCCCAGGGGCAGCCTCGCTCCGCGTGACATCGTCGCCCGTGCCATCGACCAGGAGATTAAGAAAACGGGCGCGCCTTGCGTGTATCTGGATGTGCGACATAAGCCCGCAGGGTTTATGAAACGCCGCTTCCCCTTTATCTATGAGCATCTGCTAAAGTATGGGCTGGATGCCGAGAGCGCACCGATCCCCGTCGTCCCCGCCGCGCACTACCAATGCGGTGGCGTCCTGACCGATCTCCATGGGAAGACGACTATTCGGGGACTGTTCGCCGTAGGAGAGGTCGCCTGCACGGGGTTCCATGGCGCGAACCGCCTCGCGTCGAACTCCCTCCTAGAGGCGAACGCGATCGCGCGCCGGGCGTTTGATGAAATGATGCGCCTCTACCCTCCTGCTAAGGGTAGCATGCCCGCCCCTGCGATCCCAGCCTGGAACTATGGTGACCTCACTCCACCGGATGAACTCGTCAACATCTACCATAACTGGGACGAGGTGCGGCGCACGATGTGGGACTACGTCTCTATCGTCCGCACCGAGAACCGCCTGAAGCGCGCTGCCTTCCGCCTGCGCAACCTCCGCCGCGAGGTGCGCGACTTTTACTGGGGATACCGCCTCAATTACGAGATCCTCGAGCTACGTAACCTCGTAGCCGTAGCCTCGCTGATGGTGGACTGTGCGCAGATGCGGAAGGAGTCCCGAGGTCTACACTTTATGCTGGAATATCCAGAAAAAGTCGATTTACAGAAAAAAGACTCCGTTCTGCGTCGATTCTAGACATAGTCTCTCATTCCTACGTATTCTTGCTTATGTTCCGTATCTATCTCCTCTTCCTCATCCTGCTCACAGCGGCAGGCGCGCAAAGTGTGACCACCCCTGCCGCCCAGTATAATAAGCATAAGGATCAGGTCCTAAACTACGTCGGCCCGTGGAAGAAGGATATCACCGCCACCGTCTTCTGGGTCGGGGAGAAGCCCTCTGGCGCGAACAAGACGCCTAACCATAAATCCTCCTGGGATACAAAGTGGGCGATCAACTTCGGTGGGTATGATAACCCAGACCCAAAGGCGCGCCGGGGATACCGCCCAAAGGCCTTTGTCCCAAAGCAAAACCCCTTCTACATCGCCCTCCCCTATAACGACGTCAAAAGCTATAAGGAGCATAAGAGAGAAGCCAGCCGCGTCATCCCATGGTTCAAATACTACTTCGAGCGCCCCGGTAAGACCGTCTGTAAGGGCATGTGGGTACAGATCATGCATGACGGGAAGTCCTGCTTCGCCCAATGGGAAGACTGCGGCCCCTGGGAGACCACCGACTACAAATACGTCTTCGGGCGCAGTAAGCCTAAGACGAAGAAGAACAATGCCGCCGGCATCGACATCTCCCCCGCCATCCGCGACTACCTAGGGCTAAAGTCTGGCGAAAAGTGCCACTGGCGCTTTGTCCCCTTTCACCGCATCCCCTACGGCCCCTGGAGCAAATACGGAAAGAACAACCCCTTCGTTAACAAGGCCGCCATCCCCGTCATGCGGAGAAAGTAAAATCAACGCGGCAACGATCATAAACCGAAAAGCCGCAAAGCCGCTAAGTTTTTCATTGGGGTGGTGAATAAAGTCACGGTAGTGTTGAGGATCGTGGATGATCACTGTAATGTGACATCTCACTACACGACATTTTTTTATCCGCAATACAAGCACTAGCGCAGGATAGCCCTTAGGCAAATTTCGCAGGAGAGCCTTACACTCAAGGGTAAGCCGTCAAACTTCGCAACAAGGTCTCCCCGATAGGGGAGAAAGCCCAAAGCCCGGGGTAGAGGGCGGCGTGTCATTGTGCAAAGCGCAATGACATACGCCAACCGGCACCCCGGGTTAGGGGGGCGAAACCCAACCGCCGAACAATACGGTGCTTTCTTCCTGGAACAGGTTTGAGGCGGAACCTCTGGAGGTGGCTTTTTCAGGGCTTCTCAGGGGAACAACAGCGGGTTTACATAATGGGAGCACTAGGTCTCGAATCGATCCAGGATGGAGGTTCCGCCTCTACATGTGCTGGGACGAGATGCTGTTTTGCGTTCGGC
>CAYWAG010000066.1:0-7600 GCA_964455925.1 uncultured Verrucomicrobiales bacterium
ATTTTGTCACAGAATAAGGGGTGTTTACTGGTTTAGTGCCATGAGATAGGGGATGATCCACTGAGAGAAAGGCGTTTTCTACTCTCTCACCGCACTCCTTCCCCCGTATTGATGAATTCAAAATCAAAACCCGCCAAACCTTGACCCTGAACACGGATGATGCCCGGACTATGAAAATTTTAGTGGGGGATTAGCGTTTGATCTAATCGCGCTCGCTCCCCTTAACTGGAACGGGCGCACTAAATTTCTCCGCCAAAAGGCTTGAGGTTAGGGGGGAAATTTGTAGGCTCCCCCAGTCATACTATGAGCATTGCACCGACTACTCTTGGAATCATTCCTGCCCGTAAAGCCTCGACGCGCTTTCCGGGTAAGCCCCTGGCATTACTCTGCGGGAAGCCGTTGATCCAATGGACGTATGAGCGTGCGCTAGCGTGCCAGAGCCTAGACCTCGTCGTGATTGCGACGGACGATGCGGAGATTCAGGCGTTTGCGCAGAGCATCGGGGCGGAGGTCGTGATGACGCGTGCGGATCACCCCTCGGGGACAGATCGCATCGCAGAGGCGGCGGCGCATTACCCCAGCGCGCAGTTCATCATTAACATTCAGGGGGATGAGCCCCTGATCGAGGCCGATCTGGTCGATGCGCTCGCCCATACGCTGCAGTCCGAGGAGCGTTACGACATCGTGACCGCCGCCAATGTCTTTACCCCTAACGAGGAGGTGCAAGACCCGAACTACGTCAAGGTCGTGCTCAATGCGGATGGCGGGGCGCTCTACTTCTCCCGCAGTCCGCTCCCATACCGCCGCCAGGCTGTGCCCGCGCTGGAGAACTACCGCCATAAGGGCATCTACGGGTTTAAGCGCCAAGCACTCGACCGGTTCGTCGCACTCCCAGAGGGGGTACTAGAGCAGGCCGAGCAGCTGGAGCAGCTGCGCGCGCTGGAGAACGGGATGACCATCCATGTGACCATTACAGAGGACACCTCCATCGGGCTAGATACGCCTGAGCAAGTCCCCCTCATCGAGGCCGAGCTCCGCCCCCTTCTGGCGGACTAAGCGCGCCCCACACTACTTTCCCACTTAACCGACAACACACTATGAAATATGTATTTATCACTGGAGGCGTTGTATCCTCCCTTGGCAAGGGGCTAGCCGCGGCGTCCCTCGGTGCCCTTCTAGAGCAGCGTGGCCTGAAGGTCATGATGCAAAAGTTCGACCCCTATCTGAACGTCGACCCCGGCACGATGAACCCCTACGAGCACGGAGAAGTGTACGTCCTAGATGATGGTGCCGAGTGTGACCTAGACCTCGGGCACTACGAGCGGTTCACCTCCGGGCACCTGACCCGCTTTAATAACCTCACCTCTGGGCGCGTCTTTAACGATGTGATCCAGAAGGAGCGCGCTGGTCTCTACCTCGGTAAGACCGTGCAGTTCATCCCACATGTGACGAACGAGATCATTAACCGCCTCGATGAGGTCACTAAGCTGAACCCCCAGATCGACATCCTGATGACAGAGATCGGGGGCACCGTGGGGGACATTGAGGGGCACCTCTTCCTAGAGGCTATCCGCCAGTTCACCGCTAAGGTCGGACGCGAGAACGTCTGCCTCATTCACGCCACCCTCCTGCCTAAGCTCCGCGCCGCTGGAGGCGAGGTAAAGACTAAGCCTACGCAGCAATCCGTAGCTAAGCTCCGTGAGATCGGGCTCATTCCTGACATGATCGTCTGTCGTGTGGAAAACGAGGAGGAGCTCGACGCCGAGAACCGTGCTAAGATCGCCATGTTCTGTAATGTCGATGAGAAGGCCGTGATCCCCTTCCCAGACCTGGACCATACCATCTATAACGGCCCGCTCTTCCTCCGTAAGCACTTCATGGATCGCATCGTCGTGGCGCGCCTCGGGATCGATGTCCATAACCCAGACCTCTCGGACTGGGAATCGTTCGTTAACAAGATCATCCATCCAGAGAAGTCCATTAAGATCGCGGTCGCAGGTAAATACATCTCCCTGCAGGATGCCTATAAGTCCATCTACGAGTCCCTCACCATCGCCGGTGCGCACCACAGTGTCCGCATTGAGACCGTCAAGCTCGACCCAGAGGAACTCGAGGAGAAATCCGCAGAGGAACTCATTGGGGACGACATCAGTGGCATCCTCATTCCCGGAGGATTCGGCGACCGGGGCACGGAAGGGAAGATCATCGCGGCCCAATACGCCCGGGAGAACAACATCCCCTTCTTTGGGATCTGCCTGGGGATGCAAGTCGCTGCCATCGAGTATGCGCGTAACGTCTGTGAGCTGCCAGATGCCTACTCCACTGAGTTTAAGCCCGACTGTCAGCACCCCATCGTAGACCTGCAGGACAGCCAGAAGAAGATCACCGATAAGGGTGCCTCCATGCGCCTAGGTGCCCATGAGACCCGCCTCGTCCCCGGCACCCTCGCCTCTAAGGTTTACGGCGAGCAAGAGACCATCAGCGAGCGCCACCGCCACCGCTACGAGTTTAACCCCACCTACCGCGATGTCGTGCAGGAGAAGGGGCTGGTCATCTCCGGTGTTGACACGCGCCAAGACCTCGTGGAGATCATCGAGGTCCCAGAGCACCCCTTCTACCTCGCCGTGCAGTTCCACCCCGAGTTTAAGTCAAAGCCGAACCACCCGCACCCTGTCTTTGCCAGCTTCATCGAGGCCAGCATGGCGTATGCGGAGCAGTAAAGAGCAGAAGAGAAACCAGCACTCAGGAATACAAAAAGGGGAGCCAGGCTCCCCTTTTTTTTATGCCACATCATCCAGACTGCAGCTGGATGCCTTAGGCCATGTGAGATTACTCCTCAGTGACGACGAGCCTCCAGAAGAGAGCTCTGTCAGACTCATCGGTGCTCGGGAGTGTGACCGTAACAGGCTCCTTACCTCCAGTGGCGGTGCCGATGGTGGCTTCTGACCCGATGGAGCCGGTAAGGTTGACATCGTACCAGGTCTCGAGGTCATAGCTGTATTGGAAGACTTGGGAGGTATCTACAGTGGTGCCCTCGACCCGCTCAAAGCTAATGGCATGCTCCTCCTCTGCGCCGGTAAGGGCAGAGCTGGTCTGATCAGACCATGAGAGATCCTCTCCCATCGGGTCGCCCCCCAGCACATACTCTAGGCCATTAGCGACGCCATCCCCATCGGGGTCGGCACTGAAGGCTGTGTTCGTCACTCCCGTATTCTCTGTGATAAAGGCTTGGTAGCCCGAGGAGGTCTCACTGATCGTAATGACTGCGAGGGCACTGTTCACGACCCCGTCGTTCACGTAGTAGGAGAAGGAGTCTGTGCCGCTAAAGTTGCTGCCTGGCGTGTAGGTCAGGTTCGGCGCCGTGCCAGAGAGAGTCCCACTCGTGGGGCCCGATGCTAGCTCATAAAGCAGAGCGTCTCCATCCTCATCGTCTGCCTCTAACGTTACTGCGATGCCGCTCGCCCCTACAGTAAGGTTCTGCCCGCTAATAGTTGGCGGTGTGTTCCTGTAGAGTCGGCTGACATCGGTCGCGGAGAGCGCATAGTCATAGAGTAGGACATCATCGATCGAGCCAGTATAGTTCGTATTACTCTCCGTAGCAACCCCCCCAATAAAGGCCTCTGAGACCTCCGCGAAGCCGTGCGTTAGATCCGTGCCAGAGTGCCAAAGGGTGCCGTTAAGGAAGATTTGCATCGTTCCCGATGCGACATCCTTCGTAAAGACCCAGTGATTCCATGCGCCCTCATAGCTGTCCGCTGTCGCAAGCTGGCTAATGCGATTATAGCCTGGTGAGCCACCAGCATCCCAGTAGACCTTACTGTCATTCCAGGGGATATGCATTTGTGTTACACGTCGCTGACTCGCGTCAAAGGAGGAGAAGACTACTTCGCTACGAGGTTGATTCTCAGCGCCATATACCCATAGAGAGATCGAGATACCATCGCTGATAGTAGCGAAAGCCTCAGCGGGGATTTGGATAGCGGAAGTCGTACCATTAAAGGTGCGCGCGCCAGCGAGTTGACCGGTAGTAGCCGTTGTTGCTGCTGTAGCGGTGCCCTCAAAGCCATTGAAGGTGCGATCCTCCACGACTGTCTCCCCAGAGGCCTCATCTAGTGGCCAGTGCGCCACTGGTGAAACAACAGCTCCGGCTAAGAGTGTCGTAACGTTCACTGTGGCAATGTTACTATCTACAGTGCCATCATTCGCAATGTAGGTGAAGCTATCTGGGCCTAAATAGCCCGCGGCTGGAGTGTATGTGAGATTAGGAGCTGTGCCACTAAGGGTGCCGTTCGTTGGTGAGGTCACTACCGAGTAAGTGAGGGCATCGCCATTCTCATCCGTGGCTTGGAGCGTCAGAGAGAGAGCCGTATCTAGCTCAGGATAAACGTTTAGATCTGTCGCCACCGGAGCATAGTTAATAGACGCATACAGGGAAACCCCATAGAACTGTGCCCAGCCAGACCCAGCCCAACTCGACCGCGTATAAGTGAACTCCTCTGCATCGTTCGCATCTGTGTCATCACCAGACACCGCCACGTAATATGTCCCTGCAGGTAAATCTAGGCTCGTAAACTCCGTGCCTCCGACGCTCTCCGCATCCACGGTAGTGACTGCATCCCCATCCGAATTATAAACCGTAAAGCCGAGATCACTGGACTCACGAGGGTAAGCCGTCCCATTAGAGTTAGAGCTAGTGCTGTAGTTAAAGTAATAGCTATACGTGAGTGGAGCTCGGGGAGCGACTTCGACCTCGACCTCCGCTGCCTCAGAGAGCGTAAAGCTGTAATAATCTGTATCCGTGTCATCATCGATCGAGATAATGTCGGTGTAATCCTCTAGGATGGTCGTATACGCATCCGCATTGGGCATGTCCTCTCCCGCTGTTAGGGTAGAGCCAGCAGTAAGGGTGCCTAGGTTCGTAGCTGTGCCTAGGGTGTCATTCCCTCCGTCATTCTCGTTCTTATCACCATGTGCACGGTGGAGACAGCGTAAGTCATCGAACTGTGGGCCATTCCCGTTATACCCCATGATACTGGTCCCTCCACTGCCGTTGACCCCGTAGTGGTCCATGCCAAAGGAGTGCCCCATCTCGTGCATAATAATCCCGCGGATATTATTATAATGCACGACATTTGTCGCCTCATCGTAGAACCTATAGGAGGTCGTGCTCATGAGGATATTGGAGGCCCACCCATCATTAATAGTGGATGAATACGCCGTAGCTGTCAGAGGCAGCCCCCCAATTCGCACATCAGCCTTTACACCCACGGCGGCAAACGATCCCCGAGGCGACCCGTCCTCTTGAGTCCCCACGGGCGTGCCAGAGTCATACGTTACATACTCAAAGTTTACCCCTGTTTTACTACTAAAGATCTCAAAGGCCTCAGCGATCGCCTGGAACCACAGCCGGTTCGTAAGATCCGCTGTCCGCTGGGCTTGTGGCACACCCTCCTTGTCGTCCATGGTCTGGATCCAGGTACTGACTAGCTCCGTACCATCTGGAGTATAGCCCACACTATCTACCTCCGTACCATCAGCCACGATCGTCCATGTCAGGGTGATCGGGTCACCCACTGCCACCGTTCCATCGGTCGCAGTCGTATCGATCCGTTGCACCTGGAAGTAAGCATGCAGGGGAGTAAGGGCGAGCAGTGTAAATGCCGCCACCAGACGGAGTCCAATAATAGATGATTTCATAATAATAGGAATAATTAAAGGGATGTGGGTGAAAGGGGGATTACAGCTGAGGGAAGTGATCATTACGTAAGATCTCCATCAGCTCGGGAGCGCTCGGGTCAGAGACCACGACATCGATGCGAGAGGCCTCAGAGTCACCTAAGAAGCTCGACACCGTCTTGACCGAGGGATGCTCCGCCAGTGCCTGAAAGTTCTGCATCAGGCAGGTGCCACAGTTCGCGTGCTTATGCGCAGACTGAAAGTGAAACCGCTGTAACTGCCCAGAGGTCTGTAACCCCTGACTCTGTAGGGCTAGCTGTGCCGCGTGCAGCGGCACTCCGGGCGCAAAGTGCACCTCCGCCCCCGTTCGCCCCGATCGAGACTTCTCTATACGCACCTCTAATGCCGCCTCTACTCCAGAGAGATCCTCGGGCGTCACCGCTTTATCTAAGAGTAAGACCACCCGCCCGGCAGTCACTTCACGCACCGTATGCCCCATGGAGGTCTCTGGGACCTCAGGCCGCACACTCTTCAGCGCAGATGCGTCCTGACGCCCCTCTGGCACCAGCACTCTCTGAGACCTCTGCGTCTGCAGCGACGGAGCCTCCTCACTGTGATCTGGGTTCACTCCCCCCCCAAGCAGCCAGACACTAGCTGCTACCACTACACAGATGAGGAGAATTACACTTACGCGACGATACATCGGTATATAATAGCATACTCGATCCTGTAAGTGTACCTATTATTGAAAATAAATTTAAATTTTCATTGTGTTTTTAAATTATTAAAAATTTCAAGTGAATTTCAAGAAGAACCATTCAGCCATCCATGATTAAAAATGGCAACTGAGACTACCCTAAACTGCAATACTCTATTTTTTACCACTCAACTCACCCCGCGCTGACCTCGGAGTAACGGCTCAGGATTTGGTAGCACACCGTAGAGCTGTTAAAGAGCGCGTGAGCAATGATCGGTACCCACAGCGTGCCGGTGCGCTGATACGCGACCGCCAGCAGGGCACCCATCACACAGAGCGAGGGAAAGGACGCCAGATTAAAGTGGATCACAGAGAAGAAGAGCGCAGAGAAGAGGACGCCGCCGATTAGCCCCGTGTAGCGGCTCATGATAGGAAATATATACCCACGGAACAGAAGCTCCTCTGTCACCGGAGCACCGATGCAAGCCACCACCGCGATTAACGCTAAGATCAATGGGTCAGTAGTATGCTGGAGCACCTGTACCGCATCCTGCAGGGGCGGCTCTCCATAATAGCTCTCTAGGAACGTAAAGTAGCCCAAATACTCAACCACTCCCGTAAAGCCCCAAGTGATCGCCAAAATCGCGCCCACCCATAGTAGGTGCGCCAGCCGCAGCTTCCGCAGCCCAAACACCTCTATCAGGTTCACCCTAAACACCCAGATCATCACGATGATCCCAATAGAGAACAACTGACCCACTAGTCCTAGTAGCAACACGTCTACCGTGATCTCTCCTCGCCCTTCGCCACTACTGTAGTATAACCCGCAGATGATGAGCACCGCCACCACATCGATAAAGTTAATATGCTCCAGCGACAGGCGCCCAAGCGCGACGGGAGAAGTAGCAGGCAGTGGCGCCCCCGTCTCATCCGGATTATTCCGATGCGCACTGAGCTCCTGACGAAAGATCCAGAACGCCCGAGGTAAGGCATAAAGGACAACCACTACTAGGAGAGACCAGTAAAGAGTGTGAAGAATCGTAAGCTCAGGCATAGGAGTGATAAGGGGAAAAATCCTAGTTCATTAGCTCTGCTCCACACTGTAAACCCTTAATCCTATAAAATAGCATCGTTTAGCGGCTTAATGTTCACCTCCATCACCCAGGAAACAGTCGATTTCTTCGGGAGTGAACCCTTGGGCTAGCATCCTTGCTCTCACCCGGGAGC
>CAYWAG010000067.1:0-7545 GCA_964455925.1 uncultured Verrucomicrobiales bacterium
ACAGGACGCATCGATACTGAGGAAGTTCTGGGCGAGATCTTTGCCACGTTCTGCATCGGTAAGTAGGCACCCGCAGGCAGCGTCGCATTTAGGATAAACTGCCACTATGCCCCGGCGACACTGCGAGGGATCGCACGAGTTGTTGGATCCAGGGCAGCTCCTTAGCGTAGTGCGCATCCTTCGCGAAGGCACTCATAATGTTGTTCAGCACCCGCTGCACGATAGCAGAGAGATCGCAGGGCCCGTGGAGGGCATGACGAGCCGCCTGTGAGAGTTGTGCGTTCTGACGGAGGAGTTGCTTAGGGTTTAGCTCCCGGCCTTTCATGTAACAGTCCACCAGATACGGCTCCTGGTGATCCTCCACCCATGCCAGAAAGTGCCCCGGATAGTTACACCCATACACGGGTAACCCCACGCGCTGACTCACGAGCATATAAATAATAACCAGTGAGATCGGGTTCCCGATCCGGCTCTCTAGCACCCATCCGATGTTAGAGTTCTGCGCAGCATAATACTGGAGCTTGTTCCCCATAAAGCAGTCGGACTTAAAGAGATACGCTGCCAAATCCCGACTTGTCGAGGCTCTGCCCGCATGCTCCACCTCATCCGCTAGCTCATCCAGCGCATCTGAGATATTCGACCGGGGCGACACCCCGTCATGTAAGTAATCAGAGAGCAACGAGAGCAGAAACTCAAACGTCTCCCAATCCTGTGACTGAGAATGTAAGAAGCGCGTTGGCATCATCCAGCTCTCCAGGAGTTGCTTACGCCGTGCTGGCAGCGTGTATTGCGTCAGTATGGAGCGCTCCTGTGCCGTTAATGATGCGTTCTCCTCCGCCAGTGCGGCACTCATATCACCATCATACCGCCCCACGTAAGCCTGCACCGCCTCCTGAACAACAGGGTCGGGATCATCTAACAGGAACAAAATAGAGGCAAGCTCGCTCGGCATACAGTATAGATACACCATCATGCTCCCCCCCACAACCTATTCTCCCGCTTTCTTAGGTCAGACCTTACCGAAGCGACGGTCGCGGGTGTAGTAGGCGTCGAGAGCCTTGCTGAACTCTTCCTCGCGGAAGTCAGGCCAGTTTACCTTAGAGATGTAGATCTCTGAGTAGCTGATCTGCCAGAGCAGGAAGTTCGATAAGCGTAGCTCGCCAGAGCTACGGATCAACAGGTCTGGATCTGGGATATCCGCAGTGTAGAGGTGCTGTGAGAAGAGCTCGGCATCAATGTCCTCTAGGCTGAGCGTCCCCGCCGCAATCTGTGAGGCGATGCTGCGCGTGGCATCCACGATCTCTTCCCGGGAACCGTAGGAAAGAGACAGAATGAGGGTGAGCTGTGTGTTCCCGGCTGTCTTTGCTATCGCCTTATCCAGAGCCTTACGTGTCTTTGGGGCGAGGCGATCAAGCCGCCCGATGGCTTGCAGGCGAATGCCCTGACGCATAAACTCGTCCATCTTATGGCTCAGGAAGCGCTCTAGGAGGCGCATGAGACCATCGACCTCTGCCTGGGGGCGCTTCCAGTTCTCCGTAGAGAAGGCGTAGAGGGTGAGATAGGGAATGTCACGCTCGATGCAGGATTGGCAGATCGCGCGGACAGACTCGGCACCCGCCTTATGCCCCTCGATCCGAGGGAGACCACGTTCCTTTGCCCAGCGGCCATTACCATCCATGATGATCGCGATGTGTTGGAGCGTGGCTGGAGAGGGTGCTGAGGAGGAGTTTGACATAATGGAAATACGGTCTATCAGAAAGTGGTGCAAATGTATCAGAGAATCACTCTCTGAGTAGCGGTCCTTCTTTAGAGCGTCATTGCGGTGATTTTGTTAGCGCAAACTTTAAGATTATTCGTCTTCGTTGCTAGGGGATACCGGAAGGTCGATGCCAGCAGAGTGATCCTCCTCCGTTGCAGCTTGCTCCCCTGCCGCTAACAGATCCTCCCATTGATACAGGGACGTAGACTCCCCTAGCCCACCGATCTCACTGAGCAAGTGCTGGCACTTCTCATGGATGCTCTCATAGTTTGGGGCTTGGTTCGGCTGAGGACGAGTCCCGGGAAAGACGAGGTAGGTCACAGACAGATCACTGACGGGGCGCCAAGTCGCGCCAGAGCGCTCATCTAGCTGACGGGCGATGCGGAGGGATGCCTCCCCCATCTTATAGCTCGGTCCCGCGTCTCCTACGATCGCAGGGTACGCTTGATCTCGGTAGAAGACGATCGCATAGTCCCCCACGTTCGGGGAATACGCATCCTTAGCCACGATCACCGGAACAGGGAGAACGATAAAGGGATCATGCTCCGCGATGAGGTATGAGCGAGCCTCCATCTCCTTGATCGTGCCATAGAGCATCTTCTTACGCTCCTTCAGCCACTTCGCGCGGTCCGCAGAGGTAGCGGCATCCGCAAGCTCTTGATCCGCATTCGCGATCCGCTGGCGATAGCCTGCGATCATAGGGTTTGGCTGGTCTGTGGTTTTCTTCCAGCTGTAGCTCGTGGTCGGCTGATAGTAGGTAGAGGTCGTGATCTCCTCTGGCATGGTTGGCATTCGGTCACCATCGGAGCCATCTGTAACCACATCCATGTCGGCCTGCACGAGCACGGCGCGGCGCTTAGTGTCAGGGTCTCTCAGGTTCAGTATCGTCTGACAGTCATAGAAGTTATGCTTAGTAATAAGCTTATTCAGGTAGTGCGCATCGGTGACCACCGTCTTCTTCTTACGGCGGTAGAGTTCGTGCCAGTATGGGTTAATGGTCGCGGTCTCTAGTAGGGTAGCTAAGCGCGGGAGGCTGGACTCTAGCTCTGGGTGCGCAGAGAGCACGTCGGGGAGGGAGAGCGCCGCCTTTGGCTCCTGAATCGTCAGGGTGTAGTCCGCGAGGTAACTCTGCTCCGTCACACGCTCCTGAGAGGCGAGCCCCCCTTCCTCGAAGTTGACGTTAGACTGGAACTGAAAGCCCTTAGAGAGAGTGCGCAGGTCGGACGTGGACGTGCCGTACGTGCGCTGGGGGGCGACCTGAATAGGGTCGACCTCAAAGATATAGGGTTCCTCGCTGGATGCAGATCCCTCAGCGACTGCAGAGGAGATGGCGGGGACAGCCTGCGCCACATCGGATGCCTGATCTCGTGATAAGAAGTAGAAACAGGCAAAGGCTAATCCGATCAGGAAGCTGATAGCACTGGTGATAATGACGAGCTTAACTACCGTCCGCTTCTGCTGAATAGCTGGTTTCGTAGGGGCACTCATAAGTTAAGAGTCGGATGGACTGCTCTTGCGAAAGCGCAGCGAATTAAAGACGCGAATAGCGGCTAGTGGCAGGAGGGTAATCCCAGCGGCTAAGGCCGCCACCTTAATGCCAGGATAGAGACGCGGGCGATCGTTAGAGAGTGCCTGCAGGGACTCACGCACGACTTGCTCTGCAGGAACATTGAGCTTTCCATAGAGTGAGTTACTGAAGCGCTGCTCATCACTCCGGCTCGCGACATCGCCAAACCCTGTTTTTACCGGACCAGGGCAAACGGTCAGCACAGGAATCTTATACTCCCGTAGCTCTGCACGTAGCGCTTCACTAAAGCTCGACACATACGCCTTAGTCGCAGCATAGACCGCAAAGTCAGAGAGGGGGAGAATGCTGGCTAGTGAACTCACATTCAGGATCGCACCCTGCCCATGCCTGATCATATCACGCACGCAGAAGTAACTGAGGTGTGTGAGGGCGGTCATGTTCACGTCGATCATGGCGCGAATCTTCTCCCAATCGGCACTGGCGAACTCACCATAATCACCAAGGCCAGCATTGTTGATCAGCATCGTGGGCTGGATCTGCTGTGCCATGAGAGTGTTCATGAGCGCGAAGCGCTCGTCCTCACTCGCAAGGTCGATGCTGTATGCGGTGACCTTGAGGTGAGTATGCTGGGACTCCAGCGCCGCCTGAAGCTCCTGGAGCTTATCCTTACGGCGTGCGACGAGCACCAAGTGCTGGGTAACGGGGGCAAGTTGCTGAGCATACTCCCACCCGAGGCCAGAAGAAGCCCCTGTAATCAGAATGCACGGATGAGATGCGGCCTCTTCTGTCATAGGATCAGAAATGTTCTAATCAGTTCAGCGCATTACGCTTGGGCAGCGCGCTCTTGCTCCATCTTATTTACATCGACAACGCGGAGAGGGATGCGGCTCATGAGCTCACCGTCGACAGATACGTCTGCGAAGTAAACGCCTTCTTTCTCGAACTTGAGGCCCTGTAGGTTCAGAACGATGTTACGGGAGAGGAAGGAGATGCTGTCAGGAAGCTCTACTGGGAAGTTCGCCTTCATTGGCATCTTATCGTCGATCTTCTTCCCGTCCTCATCGATGATGTTGATCTCCATCTTGTGCTCGCCAGAGTCCTCTGGGGTCACGCAGACACGGAGTGCAAGGCAGCAGTGCGGGTGCACTACTGGAAACTGACGCGCAGCAAGCGTCTCAAAGGTTCCAGAGATAACCATCTTACCGTTGTAGTCTGCAGCGTGGTCACATAGGGTTGCTATTTGTATATCCATATAGGTTTTGTTTAGTTAGTGAAATAAAGTTGTAAAGTGAAAATTTGGCAGGTCTCGCATAAACATGGCGCAGAAATACGTGACTTACTCGTCTACTACGATCGCCTTCATCGCGTTATTACTCTCCGCGTCCTCTGCCGCTGCCGCCGCCTCCTCGATCAGCGCGTCCATGAGCTTATTGTCAGGCGTAGTTTTCAGATAGGAAATAATGTCTCCCGATATCGAGTTCAGGAATGAACGCATAATCGGGGCGGCTTTCTGTCCACCAGAGACAGACTCCCCTCGGCTGCCCTCATAGAGCACAGCATAGGCAAAGCGAGGATTCGTGCGGGGGAAGAAGCCAGAGAACCAAGCGAGCTCTTTCCCTTGTACCCACTGCGCGGTTCCCGTCTTACCCGTCATAACGGTAAAGCCCACCGCGCCTTTCTTACCTGTGCCGTAGTCCGCGTGGACGACCTGATACATCCCCTTTTTCACCTGATCTAGGGCGCTCTGGCTAAAGCTGAGTTCATTACGGGTCTCTGGTCCTGGAGCATAGATCACATCGCCATTCGGGCGCTGGATCTGCTTCAGCAGACGGAGCTTAGGAAGCACCTTGCCGTTGGCAATCGCTGCCATCCCTTGTGCCACTTGGAGAGGGGTGGCGAGGAGGGCGCCCTGACCGATGGAGAGGTTCGCGGCATCACCATCGGTGAGAGGGCGACCATGCACGCGGATGAAGTATTCATTATCAGGCAGGCTACCGCCGCTCTCATAGAAGAGTGGTAACCCTGTCTTAGAGCCAAACCCTACCTGCTGTGCAGAGGCGAGGAAGGACTCCGCCCCCGCCTTCACGCCTACTTGGTAGAACCAGCAGTTATTAGAGCGAGCCAGCGCCTTAGCCGCATCAATGTGGCCGTCTGGGTGCTTACTGTGGTTATGGAACTTCTTCTTACCAATCGTCACAAACGGTGGGCAGTTGATCGTCTGGTATGGCCCCACGACCTCGTTCGAGATCACAGAGGCGGCAACAATGGACTTAAAGGTCGATGCTGGCGGGTAAGTCGCACGGAAGGCGCGAGAATACATGGGTGCTCTGGAGTCGTTCAGGAGATTAGAGTAGGTGTCCTGCGAGATGCGCGGAATCCAAACATTCAGATCATAGTTCGGGTATGAAGCCAGCGTTAGCACCTCCCCAGTCTGGACATCCAGCAGGACTAGAGCACCCTTCCGGGCGTTTCTAGCAATCGTCAGCTCGGCTTGCTTTTGCCACTTTGCGTTGAGTGTTAGGACGACTGAGTTTCCGATTTTGGGCTTTTGGACATAATCATTCGCTAGGATATTGCCGTTCTCATCTGTCAGAATGTGCTTCAGCCCTTTCTGCCCCGCTAGCTCCTTCTCAAAGATGTTCTCGATCCCTTCCTTCCCCGTATATTCCTCCCACATGGAGTCTCCATAATAGATCGGCCCGTCTGGCAGCTTGCCCGTGGAACGAACATACCCGACAATGTGGCAAGCAGAGCGCGCCTTTGGGTAGTTTCTCACATAGATGGGCTGAAAGGAAATCCCCTCGATCAGGCTCTTCTTAAGCTTAGTCACAGCGGACTGCTGGAACGTGGCACGATGTGAGAGTGGGAGCCAGCGACGATGGCGGTAGTGAGAGACTAGCTTCTGATCCGACACAGACCACTCCTTGCCAGAGAGCTCCACGATCTTATCGACTCGTTCACGCCCCCAGGCGATGACCTTCTCATCTGAGACTTCCCCAAACTCGGGAAAATTAATCGTGAGCTGATGCACGAGCAGATTGTTCGCATACACGGAGCCATACCGGTCTAGGATCAGCCCGCGCGGACTAGGCACGGAGAGGGTCATCGTGCGCGCGTTTGTCCGCGTTTGGATAGATGCCTCGTTCGGATCCATCAGGACTTGCGCCTCTTCTGGCAAGGCATCAGGTAGGGCAGGCGCATCCAGAATCTCAGTATCTTGGGCTACTGCAGACGTGAGAGTCAGAAGGAAGAGGGAGAAAATCCGTTTCATATTCAGAAGGAACTGATAATAAAGAGTAATTCGCCAAGAGAGGAAACACTTTTTTACGCTTTTATTCCGCGCTCTTTACCAGTCCCACTCGGTGGGGTCTTGCCCCCCAAAGCTGTTGATAATCTCGGTGGGTAGGAAGATGGATTCAAACTTGTTCCCGCTGTTTGGGATGAGCTTAAAGACGATCTTCTTCGTCTCGATCTCCCCAGAGACCTTCTTCACACTCACGCTGGCAGTAATCTTAATGTCACCATCCTCCTTAGGATACACGAGAAGCTTGCCGTAAATTTGGTGATTTGCAAAGGCCTTTCCCGCGTTCTCCTTCCCCTTCATCGGCTCAAAGGGAGACTTAAAGTTCAAGAGCTTGCGGTCATACGGCTCACTCCGCTTCGTCAGCGACGTCTCTACAGTCAGATTGTTCACCCATATGTATTCGTGCACCCCTTCCTGCCCTACCCCTTCGACACGCCAAATAAAGGGACCATCCGTCTTACCAGCCCCGAACCCCACCACCATCGCGGAAATACTCCCATATGTATCACCGCCCATGGGCTTGAGCGCGATCTTAACCTCGGCATCATTGATCACCACCGGCTTAGTGGTAGCCTCATAGGAATTATCACGGAGGTAGAACCCCATGCAGCTAGAGAGCAACAGCCCTATCCCTGCTAGCAACAGGAGAGCACAAGCACGATAATGTAAGATGACAGGATTCTTCATGGCACGTGTAGACACAGCCACCACAGGAATTGTCACCACGATTCACACTGCACGACATTTTTACCTCGTATTTTTTCTAACCGCAGATTACGCAGATCAACGCAGATTGGATTAATTTTAACAACCAGGGAAACTATTCCGGTTAGATGGCAGGATATTTTAGAGGATGAGAATTTGAGCTGAATATCTAGTCAAAGCACAAATCGTTTTTCTAATATCTCACATTACGGCAGTAATTGTGGCATGAGCATCTTGCTCATGATTATT
>CAYWAG010000068.1:0-7532 GCA_964455925.1 uncultured Verrucomicrobiales bacterium
TCTCTTCACCTCCGTAAACGACACAGGGGATGAAGCCTTCACGACGCATCTGGTTTAGGACACCAGAACCGGTTCTCTTGCGCTCTTGCGCTACTAATACTCTATCGGACATAATATAATAGGGGGTTAGATCGACGGTTTTGCGCCGAGTTGGAGAGGGGTCTTAGCCTTATGTTAACTTGATGTCAAACAAGGAACTGACAGATTTTCCGCTATCTATCCGGACGATCGCCTCCCCGAGGAAGGGCGCGATGGATAGGGGTTTCACCTTAGGGCTGGCTTCCACGGGGGTGGAGTTTGTCGTGATGACCTCCTCTATGGGGGACTCCATGATCCGGCGGTGCCCCAGCTCCTGAATAACAGCGTGGGAAACCCCCGCAAAGATGCGGCGGGCACCAGAGTCCTTGACCATTTTAGCCGCCGCACAGAGCGTGCCTGCTGTCTCTGTCATGTCATCAATGATAAAGACGTCACGCCCCTCGACATCGCCGATAACGTTCATCGCCTCTACCTTCGTGGCACTGACACGGTGCTTAGCGACAATAGCAAACTCTGATCCCTTGAGGGACTGCGAATACTGCTTAGCCAGCTTTACCGCCCCGACATCTGGGGATACAACGGTGAGGTTACTGGTATCGCCCCCCAGCTTTTGCCAGATATAACGCACTAAGGTGGGCTCCGCCGTGAGGTGATCTACAGGGATATCGAAGAAGCCTTGGATCTGGGCGGCATGTAAGTCCATCGTGATCACGCGCTGAATCCCAGAGGCGGTCAACAGGTTTGCCACGAGCTTAGCGGTGATCGGCATACGGGACTTATCCTTACGGTCCTGTCGAGCGTAACCAAAGAACGGCATGACAACATTAATGCTCCGCGCACTGGCACGACGGGCGGCATCCACCGTGATCATCAGCTCCATGAGGTGATGGTTCGTCGGGGGACTCGTAGGCTGAATGATAAAGATATCCTCGCCTCGAATGTTCTCATTAATCTGCACCAGTGTCTCGCCATCGGGGAAGGCGGAGATGGTGACATCGGTTAAGGGTTGACCGATCGCATCGGCCACTTCTTGCGCTAACTTTGGGTGTGCTGAACCACTAATGAGTTTCATACGCAGGCATGATTAAACACAGCTCCAGAGAATATCTAGGAGAAAAATCAGTTTTACTTCGCCCCACGGCTCAGTAACACAGCGGGCACGGTCATGAGTAGGATCTTAATGTCGAGCCAGAAGGACCAGTTATCAATGTAGCGGAGATCCATCTCTACCCATTCCTCAAAGCTCGTGATCGTGTTGCGCCCTCCTGCTTGCCAGAAACAGGTGATGCCCGGCTTCACGCTCAGGCGGCGGCGATGCTCTGACTTCTGGAACTCCTCTACCTCATACAGGGGGAGTGGGCGCGGTCCAACAAGGCTGATTTCTCCCAGCCAGACATTAATCAGCTGCGGGAGTTCATCAATGGATGTCTTCCGGAGGAAGCTCCCCCAGCTAAAGACGCGGGGGTCATTATCTAGCTTAAAGACAGGGCCATCCATTTGGTTCCCGACCTCGGCCTTCACCTTTGCTAGCTGTGCCTCTGCATCTACGTGCATGGTGCGGAACTTCCACATCGTAAAGGGGCGCCCATAGAGCCCCGCGCGCTGCTGCTTAAAAAAGATCGGCCCGCTAGGACTCTTGAGCCGAATCCCTATAGCTGCCACGATCCACAGCGGTAAGGTCGCTAGGATGAGAGCGAGTGCTCCGATGCGGTCCAGGAGCTTCTTCGCTAAGACCCCATACGTCAGGGACGGGGTCGAGCGTAGTGCGATCATCGTGCGCCCCCCGACCATATCGATCTCTGGGCGCGAGAGCTTAGTGCGTAGGAAGTCCGTCACCAGCATGGTCTCTAGCCCCATGGACTCGCAGAGTTCCACGGTCTCGTTCACCTTACTAAACTCGACATTCCCCGCCAGGAAGACCACGGTCGCCACCGAGCGTTCCTCGAGGATTTGGATCAGATCATTCGTCTCTAGCTGCAGCACATCGGCTGGTGCCTGGAGATCCCAGAGCGCTAGGCGCTCCTCCGACAGGCCGTCGATGAAGGATTCCGCCGCCTCGGCACTCCCGAGGATCTGCACAGATTGCTTAAGGGAGCTCGTCAGATACTTCTTCTTCAGATATCGTTGCACGATCCATCCGCGCGTGCCCAGCAGAATCAATAATGTCACGGGTAACCCCAGGATGAAGAAGCGGCTATCTGAGAACACGCGTTGCACTACCATCATCACCGCTAGAACCACCACCGTCAGCACGACCCCTTTCACCAGCCGCCCGATCTGACGCCGATAGCTCATCGAGAATCGGTAAAACCCAAAGGCCTCCAACAGAACCGGCAGAAGCATCATCCCTACAGCCGTCACCACCCCGAGCCCCTGTAGCGTATCCCCGCCAGAACTCGCATAACCTAAGATCTCGCGCACCGGATCCCGTAGAATCGCCGTAATCATAAAGCTTAGCCAGACTAATGCACCGTCCATCACTAGGAACAGTTGTCTCGAAATCCCATTGTCTTTCATAATCGTGTCTTACTTAGAGTCCCTTCCCCTCAAAAAAGGTCACGTCAGATGCCGGCTGAATTTTACCCGCTTCTAACACTGCAAAGTGCGCCTTTAAGCGCTTGTTATACGCGTGCCGCCTTTGCCGTGCCCGTAACCAATGCTGATGAGCATTGTGATCCACATACTTCTGAGCCTCTAGGAAATACGCATACGCTAAGCTCGCCTTCCGCTCACTATACCACAGTCGCTCTCCTTCCTGCATAAGATACTCCAGCGCGATAATGTCCAGCCTATACGCTCGGTAACGATTGTTCGCCAGAGGGAAGGCATGGGCTAGCGCCGCCTCCACCTGCGCATGCTCCCCGCGCCGCAGGTGCAGTGTCGCAATGTTCTGCAAGGTCGGCAGGCGGAACGGGTGCATCTCGTGCGCCTGCCCAAAGGCGGCTTGAGCATACTTGACAAAGTGCTCTTGCTCCCAGTCGGTAGAGGCATCCACCGAGCGCTTAAATAACGCCACTCCAAACTCCTCCAACAGGATCGGATCTGGCGCCACCTCAGCCATCAGTGCCGCGCGCTCTAAGTATTCAGCAGGTGTCCCCTTCCACTTCGCCCAATCGTAACGCACCAGCTCCACATTCTGCAGGATCTGGTTCTTCCCTACCATCCAGAGCAGTACAGACGATACCAGCACGCAGGCGACACTGAGCCCCCAAGACACCTTCCCCCACGCCGATGCACGCAGATAGATCCGATGCTGCTCACCTCCTAGGAACCCAGTAGCCACACCCATCACCAGACAGAGCTGCACAAACACGGCCGCCACATGCGGCGTAAAGTCCCCCAGGGCATGCACCATCATCCCCAGCAGGGCTGCCGTCACGATCGACGGTGCCACCATCCAGTTCTCATTCACATACCGCTGCCTATACCCCATATTCCAGAGGTTAAACATGACCAGAAACACTGACCCCAGCACAACAACAAGCCCCAGGATGCCATATTCAGCCAGCGTTTGGATGTAGTCATTGTGCACCATCTCTGGATCCGAGAAGTGTTGCACTTCTTCCCCTGCTTCAGCACGGAGCCTAGGCACATGCACCCAGTACGAGCGCGGACCACTCCCCACCAGCGGAGACTCCATCCACAGGGACGCTCCCGCCACCATAGAGTCCACCCGCATTCCAGACATCACGTCCTCTTCTAGATCGCCTGTACCCACGCGCCCCTCTTGAGCAGACACAGCATTAAAGGCCTTCACAAACCCGCCTCCCACGACCAGCGCCCCAAACAGCCCGATCAGCAACGTCGTAATCAAGGTATTCTTAGAGCGTAACCGTCCATTCACAAAGACGATACGCCCCGCTAAGATCAACAACCCACAGAGCACCATCGAGAGTAACGTCACCGCCGTCCCCATGCGACTCTCGCTCATGAAGACACTAATCAGCGTCACGATTGCTAAGACCAAAGAAACCACCTTCAGGGGTAACACCTTCGCGACGCGCCCCCCCTTAATAAAGCACAGCCCCACCAGCACCGCTGCCCCTACACCACAATACGAGGCATAAGGATTATAATGGCGAAAGAACCCAAACACTCCACGGCTCCCCTTAGCACTACTAATCTCCCCCCACGCTCGCGGCCACGTCACCGCCAGCTCATCCGGCAACAACGTCAGCAACACCTGATAGCAATGCACCCCGATCGCCACCGCCATCACCGCCACCAGCAGCGCCCGCTTCTGCGTCACCACACTCGCCGCTAGGAACGTCATCACCCCATAGTAAAACACGGGATAATCCTTCACCGCCATGATCGGCAGCGCACTCGTCAGCCCCCGCACACCCAGATAACTTGCTACCGCCAACAATCCCACTAGCATCCAGCCCCCCATCGCGCCATTCTGCACCGGACGCATCAGCACTAACAGCACCGCCACCACCAGGAACAGCCACGACGGCGTAAGAAACCGATGAAACTCAAACCCAATCACATACGACTGCGTCACCACCACTCCCGCTAGGAGCAACAGCGTCAGAAATAAACGGAGAATAGACTGATACATAAAAAACAAAAAAGGCACCCCGCAAAGCAAAGGGTGCCAAAGGTAAACGCTGAAATCCTAAAAATCACAAGCAGAAAGTAGAAGCGATCATTGGTCGCTTTATCCCTCGAGAGAGTCAATGCCTCCCTAGCCGGGACGGCCTCAATGACCGCTCTCCTTAAACTCACCACTTAACACCCTCTCCGCCACCTTCTCCCCCTCTGCCACCGCAAAGTTCGTCCCACGATCCTCAGGGTAAATCTGCGTAAAGTTCGCCAGATATAGCCCTTCTAGCGGTGACGCATACTCCACGATCGACTCCTCATACCCACAGCGTACCACATGCTGCGCATCGCGGAACTTAAATACACTCTCCTCCTCTACCAGTTCAGGCTGAAACTCCGGATACAACTGCTGCAGATAACGAAACCACTCCGCCCGAATCTCCTCTTTCGGCTGCAGAAACAGCCCCTGCTCCAGATCACAATACGCCCCGATGTAATACACCTCGTCCCCGCCGTAGCGCTCAGCTTCTACTAACTTCGTGTGGCGAATAAACACGAGGAAGGGCGCCCCATCCTCGTTCACATTCGTCCAGTAGTAATCCCCCAGCTTCTGCGGAGTCCTAAAGATCAGACACACCGCCCCTAGGTAATCCACCTGCGCCACCTGCTCCCGGTACTCCGCTGGTAGAGGAAGCCCCTGCGTCGCACGCAGGTAGCTCTGATTCGATCCAGTAAACACCACGCGCTCACATTCCACCCGCTCCTCTCCTACCATACAGGCATACCCGCGAGGCGTCTTCTCTAGCCCCATCGCCCTGGTTCCCGTGATGACCTCCCCCCCATGCTTCAGAATTTCCCGCTCCAGAGCCTCTACGATCAGGTGGAACCCTCCTCGGACATACCCCAGTAGCTCCTTACTCTCCCCCTTCTGCTTCGAGTTCGTCCGAATATTCAGCCGTGCCCACAGCCACGCCATAGAGATCGTCGGCGCATGCGTGGCAAACTTCCCAAACAGCAACGGGCCCCATACCGTCTTCACGGCAGACTCCCCGCACCACTTCCGCATCCACTCCAGCGCCGTCACATCTGCCAGCTTCCGCCAGCTTTGTGTCAGCTTAATATAGAGAGATACCACCCCGATCCGCACCCGCCCCGCAAGGCTACAGGGCTGAAACCGCAGTAGATCCAGCGGCGTCATAAACGGCCACACCTTGCCATCGCGGTACAGCCCTACCGAACTCTCCAGCCACTCCATATTCTCCTCTAGACCCAGCTCCGCCACCAGACCCAGGATCGCCTCATCGGACTTAAAAAGATGGTGATACGCCTGCTCCAGTGGCTCCCCCGCCATCGCAAAGCTTCCCGCCAGTCCGCCCACACTCTCGCTAGCCTCCACCACCGTCACCGCCTGCCCTGCCTGCGCCAGCCGATACGCCGTCACCAGACCTGTCAGCCCTCCTCCAATTATTAATACACGATCCATTTTTTAACCCTTCACTACGAAAACGAGAAACGCTTATTCAATCCGTACTGCACCAGCAGCACCACCACCAGCGAGACTGCCTTCACGATAACCGCAGGAGCCTGTAACACATCCACCCCGACCCACAACATCAGAGCCGTCAGTGCCAGCCCTACACACCCCACGAGGTAAAACTTCGCATACCGCCCCCACAGCGCATCCCGCTTCTTAAAGTTCAGAAAGGCATTCAGTAGGAAATTATTCGTAATCCCCGCCGAAGTCGAAACCCAATTCGCCAGCTGATACCCCCAGCACAGCCCCTCCGTAAGGACCGCAAACAAGACCATATCCAGCACCACCCCAGACACCCCAATCAAGGCATACAAGATAAACTCCCGACTCAACACCTGCCGCACCCTCTCAATCACCACGCCCATCATTAATCGCAACCTAAAACCTAATCCAGATTCACCCGCTCCTGCACCACCCACTGCGGACGCCCTTGGACCTCCTCATAGATCCGCCCCAGGTAAGCCCCTAAAATCCCCAGACAAATCAACTGCACCCCGCCTAAAAACAAAATCGAGATCACAATCGTCGCATACCCCGGCCCTGGCTCCAGCCCAAACCGCGCAAAGAACTCCGGAAACACCCGTTGCAAGAAGGTAAACACCGCTCCCACAAACGCCACCACCGACACGATCACTCCTAAGTGCGAAGCCAGCGACAACGGCAGCGTCGAAAACGAAAAGATCCCATCCAACGCCAACTGCAGCGACTTCCTAAAGGTATAACACGGCTCTCCCGCCAGCCGAGCATCCCGATCGAACTCCACTGCCTCATGCCGATAGCCGCACCACACCCGTAACCCACGCAAATACCGATTCCGCTCCGGCATCGCATTCATCACCTCCACCACCTTCCGATCCATTAGGCAAAAGTCCCCCGCATCCAGCGGAATCTGGATCTGGCTCATCCGCGCCATCGTGCGGTAAAACCCCCATGCCAGCAGCTTCTTCACGCTCTTATCCTGCCGCTTCCGTCGCACGCCATAGACCACCTCGACCCCGCTTCGCCACTGATCGATAAACTCTAGCAGCACCTCTGGTGGATCCTGTAAGTCCGCATCCATCACACAAACCGCCGCCCCAGTCGCTACCCGCATTCCAGCCGATACCGCCGTCTGATGCCCAAAGTTCCGTGACAGCCGCACCCCCTTCCAACGCGCATCTGCCACACCATGCGCCTCGATCATCTCCCAGGTCGCATCGCCTGACCCATCGTCCACAAGGATCACCTCATAATCCAGCTCCGCCACCACTGCGCCTAACCGCTCATACAATGCCGTAAGCACCGCCTCCTCGTTATAACAAGGGATCACTATACTAATCCTAGCTTCCATCTTTCGCTCCTCTTCCTACAAAATAAAACTCACATTACGGCGGTAAAGACTGTGGCACGAGCGTCCCGCTCGTGAATACAT
>CAYWAG010000069.1:0-7526 GCA_964455925.1 uncultured Verrucomicrobiales bacterium
GAGGTTATCTGCCAGGGTGCTCTCAGGGCGCAGGAGTAGCTGGTCCTGGAGCACCTCTCTAAGGCCGGAGTGTGGGTCGGCAATCACGGGCACGCCTAGTCCCTCGGCAAAGTGGAAGACGCTTTCTCTCTCATGCGGGCGCAGACCACCGATCATGAGGACGAGCCCTTCGAAGGTGCGTTCATTCACGAACTTTACGATGGGGGAGCCATCGTAGGGGAGTTTAGCGGGCTTAAATTCGGCGAGGTGCTGGAGGTCGAGCGCACCGATCTCGGTAGCGGCGAAGTCCTCATCGAGCGGGAGGTTTACGTGCAGCGGAGTGGTGCCGCACCACTCTGAGAGGGCACCTGGTTCGTAGTCGGTGCCACCGCTGGCATACGTAGAGAAGATGCCGGTCTGGTTAATAGCCTGAGGGGCGCCGCTGTTGCGGAACGCGGGGGGGCGATCTGCAGAGATGATGACCAGCGGGCGGGCTTGGTAATGCGCCTCGACCACAGCTGGTAGGCACTCAGCCACTGCAGTGCCCGAGGTGGTAATGACGGCGCAGGGCTCATTAAAGGACATGGTGCGCCCAAGGGCAAAGAAGGCGGCACCCCGTTCATCTGGATGGTAGTAGAGCTCTAGCCCCTCTGTCCGCTCTAGCAGGAGGACCAGTGGGGCGTTACGCGCTCCAGGGCATAGGACGAAGTTGCTGATGCCGCGTTGGAGGCATTCGGTGAGGAGGGCGGTAGCGGGATCTGGCATAACTGGGGAAGGGGGGCTGAAGCTGGTAACATGGAGTTAGAACGATCACAAAGCAACTAGAATCTCATACCTGGCTCGATCACGGTTAGGGGGAGTTCATTTAGCTCTACCCGTGGATTTTTGTGGACAATTAGGAAGAGAGGCTCGTATGGTGGGCGGAAAGAATATTATGGGGAAGTTTTTTGATAAGCTCATAGGTAAGATCGTAGGCGATACGCCTATTGATTGGGATCAGCTGGAAGCGGATTTAGTGGCGTCGGATCTGGGGATCCGTCAGACCATGATGATCGTGGATGAGCTGCAGCAGATGGGACGTAAGGTAAAGGCGGAGGATGTGCAGGAGAAGGTGAAGAACCATATCAATGAGACCCTGCCAGAAGATGTCCCCGCGCTGAAGCCGCTGGATGACGGTAAGCCGTATGTCATTACTATGGTTGGGGTTAATGGCGTCGGGAAGACGACGTCCTCTGCTAAGTTAGCGCATAGTTTACAGAAGCAAGGCTATTCCGTGCTGCTGGTAGCCGCGGATACCTTTCGGGCGGCGGCAGTGGAGCAGCTGGAGGCCTGGGCTCAGCGCCTGGACGTGCCGTTCCTCAAAGGGGCCCCAAATGCGGATCCGTCCTCCGTCTGTTACACCGCGCATGAGAAGGCGAGCAAGGAGGGGATCCAGTTTGTGATCTGCGATACCGCTGGGCGTCTGCATACAAAGCAGAACCTCATGTCAGAGCTCGATAAGATTAAGCGGACATTGCAGAAACATAATGAGGACGCTCCACACCTCTCCCTCCTAGTAGTGGATGCGACTACGGGGGCGAATGCGATGCAGCAGGCTAAGGAGTTCTCTAAGGCCGTGACGCTGGATGGTCTGATCGTGACAAAGCTAGATGGCTCTGGTAAGGGCGGGGTCTTAGTCGCGATCTACCGTGAGTTAGGGATTCCGACGCGCTTTCTGGGGACAGGGGAGGAGCCGGAGCAGTTTGAGACCTTTGCGCGGGATCGCTTTGTGAACGAGCTTCTGTAATGGCGTGAGCCATATAATCTGAGAGATCGCCGCTATGAAGTTAGCAGTAATAGGCAGTGGTAGCGCGGGTAACTGCGTGGTGCTAGGGAGTAAGAAGACAGGGTATTGGCTGGTGGATGCGGGGTTAAGCGCTAAGCAGATTCGCGTGCGCCTGGAGGCGATTGGGGTCTCCCTTAGCTGTCTGCGCGGCATCTTTCTGACACACGAGCATAAGGATCACATTGGCGGGCTAAAGGTGCTGCTAAAGAAGCTGTCGGTGCCTGTTTATGCCAGTGTGATGACGCAGGAGTATCTGGTCTCACAGTTGCAGCTGGAGGCGCGGTGGATTCTCTTTGAGCCAGGTCAGCGCTTTCTAGTAGGACCGCTGGAGGTAGATGCGGTGCGTATTCCGCATGATGCGACAGATCCAGTGGGCTTTATCTTTCATTATGAGCAGCGCCGTATGGCGGTGATGACGGATTTGGGTTATGCCTCAGAGAGTTTGATCGAGCGGCTGAAGGGGGTGGAGGTGCTTTACTTAGAGGCGAACTACGATATTGAGCTGTTAGAGCTGGATCAAAAGCGCCCTTGGTCGATCAAGCAGCGTATCGCGTCGCGGCATGGACACCTCTCTAACGATCAGGCACTGGAAGTCACGCAGGCGTTGATGCCGACGGGGCTTCGTGAGGTGGCTTATGGGCACTTGAGCCGGGATTGTAATACTCCAGACTGTCTTCATGCGCTGATCGGGCCTAGTTGTGAGGGGCTGCAGTACCATGTGTCGACCCAGGCAGAGGTGACGCCATGGCTCACTCTGATCTCAGAGCCGCCGAAGGTTGCGCCCTCTCCGCGCCCCGCTTCTAGCCCACTACCAGACTCCGCTAGCTGGGAACAGCCAAGCCTGTTTTGACCCTCCTATTTCCCTCCTATCCCTAGACTGATCCCATGAGACGATGCCTATCCCCCCTGAACACGCTGTGGAATGGCGAGCCTAGCCCGCAGTCACTACAGTATGTGCTGGAGCATGATGCCACTAGGCTCCGCTTCGCCGTGCAGTTTCCAGCGGGTGCCAGCCCCCATCCCCAGGGGCGTCCCGGTGCGTTTACCGCAGAGCTATGGCGATGGGATGTGGGCGAGCTCTTTATCGCGGGGAGTACCGGGCGCTATATCGAGCTAAACCTATCGCCCACGAGCGCCTGGTGGCTACAGGGCTTTGCCGCGCCTCGGGTGGAGGATGCGAGCTTTTCACCATGGGCGTGTGAGGTGAGGGCATTGGCTGGTCACTCGGTAGAGTGGTCTGCGAGTCTGCCGGCACTAGAGGCATACCTGGGCCCTGCGCAGCAGTGGTGCTATAATGTGACGGGGATTTTGAACACGCCGCATTATGCCTTCCTCAGCCTCGCGACCTTACCTGGGGCAGTGCCAGACTTCCATCAGCCTGCGAGCTTTCTACCACTTACAGGAACGGAAGTGATAATCTGACGGTAGAAACAGGGGCGCAGTGCCCTGCGAGTGGAGGACTTATAGTGCGCGGCAGGGGGGATTACAGGTGGATTGGCGCTTTTTCTCACCAATTGCTTTACCTTGCTGAACGATCTCGCTAGTTCATTGTCATTACATCTATGAACTTCGCATCACTCTTCAGACATCTTATTGTAGCGGTCCTTATGGTCGGTATTGCTGCGGTCTATATTCTTATCGGTTTTCGTGGGTTGACCACGCCAAATGGGATGGACAAGGCCCAGCTCGCACGAGAGGTGGCGCGGGGATCCTATAAGACTAAGGTCGTGCGCCCAGTGGCGATCGGGCAGTTCCAAGAGGCAAAGGGGCGGGTGCCGGCACTGCATGAAGTTACGCGCGCAGATACCTTTCATGCTCCGCTCTATCCAGTGGCGCTGGGTGCTCTCTTTAAGGTGATCGGGGCGGATAACTTTGAGAAGTTCCAGATGGGGCTTGATGACCAAGTTTACGCTCTGGACCGGTGGGTGATGGGCTTTAATGTGTTTTGGCTGCTCGTGGCGGTCTATCTCTCCTATATATTAGGGCGCGCGCTGTTTGATGAGGTCATCGGGATGTCTACGATGGTGCTGATCGGTACGGCGTCCTTCTTCTGGCAGCTGGCGGAGACAGGGATGAGCCACTCCCTGCTCTTAGCCCTCTTTATGGCTGCACTACTCTGTATGTATAAGGCTACGCTCTACAGCCTTCGCTTTGATAAGAGCGGCTTTATCTATGGCGTAGCTGCGGGTGTGTTTCTCATCCTGATGTGCCTTACGCACTGGATGGCGCTCTGGATTCTGGCTGGTTACCTGGTGTATGCCTTCTTCTTTATTCGTCCGATTGGCGGGGTGGCGTCTGTTATTGTTATTCTGTCGGCGCTGGCGTTTGCGCATCCGGTGATGCAGAACCTTAAGCACACGGGGCACCCGTTTGGCGTCGCCTTCTATACCTTATATTCTGGTCTAGGTGTAAGTGAGGACTTCCTGATGAAGGCGACTTCTACGGCGATCCCTGTGGATATTAAGGCGATCATGCTGACCTTTATCTCGAACTTCCTGACGAACCTGAGCCGCGTTTACACCTATATGGGGATGGCGCTGGCGGCGCCTGTCTTTTTCCTCGCGTGCCTCCACCATTACCAAGGGAAGGTGCTAAAGGATCGGGATGGGGAGGCTCTGCTGGATGAACAGGGCGAGATCGATAATAGCCATGAGCTTACGGTCAGTCGGATGCGTTGGGCGGTGCTCTCTATGTGGCTACTGGGCTCCATCGGGATGTCTATTTATGGCCCCGGGGAGGATGAGTTCTACTCGCGCCAGCTTCACTTCCTCTTTACACCTGTGATGACGATTTATGGACTCACCATGATCGCCGTGCTTTGGAATAGAGCTCCCTTTATCAAGGGGGTAACTTACAAGTATGCCTATCTCTGGATTATGCTGATCCTAGGGGCGGGTCCCATGCTCTTTACGCTTCCTCAGTTTGCGCTGCGTGCCTTACAGGGGGCGACGGCTAAGTCTACCTGGCCACCGTATAATGCGGCTGCGACGAACCGCCTCTTGAATGCGGCAATCCCTAAGGATCATTACGTCTTCTCTGATCAGCCCTGGGCTACGGCTTGGTATGCGGATCGTCCCGCTATCTGGACCCCGCGTCTATATGAGACGGCGCAGTTTATCGAGCAGATCGCAGCGGCGCAGAAGCTGCCGATCGCGGGGATTACGACGTCACCAGTAGCGGTGGGGGCAGACTCCCTCTTTGAGAGTGCCGGGCAGAGTGGTGAGTTCTTTGGGCTGGGTCTGGATTCATGGGTGCCGATCATTACACAGGATAATAGTAAGATGGGCGAACTCGCGAAGTCGACTAAGGCGGGAAGCGGGATTTATGCGACGTATCAATATCCGCTCCCCTACAGTGGGTCTCTCCTAACGTATTATTCTCGCGACGAGATCGATCTCGATGAGTTTGCCGCTAAGGTAAAGAAAGAGAGAGCCGAGAAGGCCAACCGCTAGTCCTATTGATTCGTTCCCATTTACACTATGCATTTAGAAGAAGCACTCCACCGCATCCAAGAGATCGTCGCTGAGATCGAGAGCAAGCAGCTGCCGCTCCATGAGGTGATGAAACTGCATGAAGAAGGGCAGAAGCTCGTCGCGCTAAGTGAGAAGCTTCTGGGGGAGGCGCAGGCACGAATAAAACTTACAGAAGTAGAGGTTGACTCTCCCCCAATAAGCACTGAGAGTGCTAGACCTCTCTCGTCCGATGCGGGGGAGATTAACCTTTTCTAATCTCTACATCAGATGGCGCGCTCCTTACTTGCAGACATCACCAGCCCTGAGGATATTAAGTCATATTCTTCAGAAGATCGCATTCTCCTTGCTCAAGAAATCCGTGACTCACTCATCACAGAGCTTTCTAAGACCGGCGGTCACCTCGGGCCGAACCTCGGCGTCGTGGAGCTTAGCATCGCGTTGCACACCGCATTCTCTACGCCTAAGGATAAGTTTACCTTTGATGTGTCGCACCAAGGGTATGTGCATAAGATGCTGACGGGGCGCGCACAGGATATTCATACGATCCGCCAATACCAGGGGCTGAACGGCTTCCTCCTACGGACGGAGTCTGAGCATGACGAATATGGCGCGGGACATGCGGGGACCGCGGTGTCGGCAGCATTAGGTATGGCTGCGGCGCGTGACCTAAAAGGGGAGGATAACCATGTGGTCGCCGTAGCGGGTGATGCCGCCTTTACCTGTGGATCCACCCTAGAGGCGCTGAACAACATCGCGATGACGACCAACAAGTTCACAATCGTCCTAAACGACAATGAATGGTCGATTGATCGAAACGTAGGGGCGATCGCGAAGTATTTTAATGCGCTCCAAACGCATTCGACCTATTCCTTTGCACGTGATAAGGCAGCGGACTTTGTCCAGAAAGTCCTCGGGGACTCTGCCCGCCGTCTCGCTCATAAGATCGAGCACTCTGCTAAGAATTTACTACTCCCTAAGGTGCTCTTCGAGGATCTGGGCATTACCTACATCGGCCCCATCGATGGGCATGATACAGAGCTACTGATCAAGACCTTTGAGTATCTGAAGACGAAGGATGAGCCGCACATTCTCCACATCATTACCGAGAAGGGGAGGGGGTATAAGCCCGCTCTGGATAAGCCAGGTAAGTTCCATGGTCTCGGTCCCTATGCGGTGCAGGACGGCTCTACCGCCAGCTCAGAGCTACCGACCTATTCAGAGGTCTTTGGGCGCACGCTCGTCGATATTGCCCAGGCTAAGCCAGAGGTCGTCGCGATTACGGCGGCTATGCCCGGGGGCACGAAGTTAGATATCTTTAAGGAGGCTGTGCCAGAGCGCTACTATGATGTGGGGATCGCAGAGGAGCACGCCGCTCTCTTTGCCTGTGGGCTCGCCACACAGGGGATCTCGCCATACCTCGCGATTTACTCCACCTTTATGCAACGCGCGTATGACATGATTATTCATGACATGGCGCTCCAGGACCTACCCGTTCGCCTCTGTATGGATCGCGCGGGACTCTCTGGTGACGATGGCCCAACACACCACGGCCTCTTTGACATTGGGTACCTCCGCCATGTGCCGAACCTCATTCATATGCAGCCGCGTAATGAAGATGAGTTTGTCGATATGCTCTGGACGATGGAGGCGTATAAGACTGGGGTCTCTGCTATCCGTTACCCTCGTGGAACCGGAACAGGGGCTAGGATTAAGGAGCAGCCGGAGATCCTAGAGATTGGTAAGGCCGAGGTTCTGCAGGAAGGGACTGACGTTCTCCTGCTAGGGCTTGGAAACCTCTTTGAGCTGGCGGAGGAGACTAAGGCTACTCTGGAGGCGCAGGGTTACAGTGTTTCCCTAGTGAACCCTCGCTTTATTAAGCCCCTGGATGAGGAAGTTATCCTTAAGCTCGCGCGCCAGGCGAAGGTCGTCTGCACCTATGAGGATCACGTCCTCATGCATGGCTTTGGTGCCTCGATCATCGAGCTCCTCCATGATCACGACATCGACACCAAAGTCGAGCGCATCGGCTGGCCAGACGAGTTCGTAGAGCACGGCAAGGTCGATATCCTTCGTAAGCTCCATGGCATCAACAGCGAAACAGCACTGGAGAAGATCCTCCCGCATTTAGCATAATGCCTTACTGCTCACCTATCAGGTAGAGTCAGGCTACACGACAATTTTTACTTTGTATTTTTGTAACTATTCAGGAGGGGCTGAAGGAGTGGTTAACCGCGAAAGACGCTAAATTG
>CAYWAG010000070.1:0-7519 GCA_964455925.1 uncultured Verrucomicrobiales bacterium
CGGATAGAAAAAATACAAAGTGAAAATTGTCGTGTAGTGTGAACTCACAATTCCTAGTGTAGTCCCCTTAGGGTAAGGGGAATCTAATCTGTCCACTGAGCGTTTGGCACTGGTTCACGCAGCTTATAGGAGCTGTAGTCCAGCTGCTGCCGGATGAGGAACCAGATCAGGATGGCTACGACGAGGGCCGCGAGCTTAGTCGCCCAGTTCTTAGAGATGCGCTGGAGAAACTTCTTCATGTCGATGCATTAATGGTGGTTCCGGTCAGGTCGGTGAGGCGGGTGCGGAACTCGCTCATATTCATTCCGCGCTCGAGCTGCCCGTTTAGCGCGATGCTAATCTTACCGGTCTCCTCGCTCACGATGATCACCAGCGCATCACACTCCTCTACCAGCCCTAGCCCCGCACGGTGGCGCAGCCCGATGGAGCGATCCGCTAACTCCCGCTGTGAGACCGGGAATAAGCAGGAGGCGGCTAGGATCCGCCGCTGGCTAATGATCACGCCCCCATCATGTAGGGTGGTCTTAGGGTGAAAGATGGTCTCCATGAGGGACTGCGTAAAGCGGGACTCCATCGGGACTCCCGTAGTAGCGTAGTCGTTCAGCCCCATGGACTTCTCTAGGGCAATGAGTGCCCCATGGCGGCTGCGGGAGAGAGACTCCACGGTGGTGACGAGCTCAGTGATAAACTGCTCTTCCTCCGTCTTATTCAGCCCTAAGAAGCTGACACTCCCGATACGGGCAAAGGCACTGCGTAGCTCTGGCTGGAAGATGACGAGCAAGCCCACGGCTAAGAGTGCTGCCACGCGGGTGAGGATCCACTCCACGACCTGTAGGTGCAGCAGCTCCGTTACGAAGGTCAGCCCCAGGAGGAAGACGACCAGCCCGAGGAAAATGTTCGCTGCTCGCGAGTGCCGGAAGGCACGGATCAAAGTATACAGACCCGCCCACAAGATCGAAATCTCGATAACCGATCGGTAATACTCTTTAATTAAATCCAGCACTGAATGCATTAAACCTAAAAGCGACCTACGAGGCAAGGGAGAAGACAGAGAAAAGGATGACCGTCTAACTGAGTAAAAACCAGGGCAATGAAAAAAGCCTGAGTGCGAAAAAACGCAAAAAAAAGTCAGGAATCCGCGACAATGTAAGTCTAGCTACCGTTGCTCCGTTAAGGCCTGGCGGGATTCACAAGCCTACACTTCACGGACCCTGACCTATGTGATACGCTGATACAGGAGGGAAGGGCAACCTTAAAAGTAAGAAAAGTTTATTCCCCGGCACGGAAGGTCACGGTGTCGCCTCTGACCTCAGAGGTGAGCGTGCTGCTACGCTCTGCCGTCGCGATCTGCGCTGCGGTGGTGGCGTCCCGGCATTGGAGAACCCAGGTGAACCCTGTGGGGGTGAGGCGTAGCCCGTCGGCGATGATGGCACTATGCTCTGTGCCGACCACGAGACTAGCCAGGTAAGGCCCGAGCCGGTTAGCATACCCCTCAATGGCGGGAACCGCGTAGGGGGTGCCCGGGGCGGACTGAGTGTAGAGCGTAGGCGTCAGGATCTGTGCCATCGTGACGGGCGGGGCGGACAGCGCCTTCGTGTAGGGCTGGTAATGCTCGGCGGCGTAGAGCTGCTCGATAAACCCTTTGTTCGCTAGGAGGAGCTGCTGGGCGATGGTGGAGTAGGGGGAGGGGAGTGCGGTGGTCTCGCGGTGGGGCTTAGTAAACTCCTCTAGCGGCAGCATGTCGACCAGCCCGATGGAGCCATAGAACTGGGTAAAGGATTGGCGTAGCCCCATGAGTAGGCTGATCCGGGCAAGGTATTCGTCGTAACTGGGCGTGCCCTCGTGGAGGCGGGTCCCCATGTCCACCTCGTGGTGAAACAGGACATCATAGCAGGCGATGGCGAGCTGGCGCTGGTTTTGTGGGTCGCTGAGGTCAAGGTCGTCGCGGTAGTAGATCGTGCTGCCGATCCGGTCTGAGAAGGCGCTGGACCAGTGCTCCAGGTAGGTGGTGCCGAGCTCGATGAGCTGGTCAGCATGAGGCACGTCAAAGGCGGTGAGAAACTGCTGCAGCTGCTGTGCTTGGTCGGCTCCGCCCAGAAAGGGTAGGAGGGCTGCCTGCCGCTGTTGGCGGTAAGCGTCAGCGGAGAGGGGGGCGAACTTTACCTGCCGTAGCAGGCGCACCCGCAGGAGGGAGCAGACTTGCTTAATGATGGTGCGCGGGGTGACGGTCTCCAGTAACGGGTAGTGCTCTGGGGCGAGTTTCTCGACATGGGCTTGCTCAAAGGCGTATAGGAATTGGGCGTGCGTACTGTTCTTAGCCGGCGTGCCTGCACCGTGTACCCATAGCTTACCGGTAATGAGGAGTGGGTCGGGGATGAACTCGTAGTTGCCCTTGCCCGGCTGCCGAATGTAAACGATCTCCTCCTTCATGGGCGACTCACAGAAGTTGCACCCATTAGATGAGGGCATGAGCATGAACTCCTGCAGGTTCTCTAGGCTGTTAAAGGGGACCATGTATCCCGCGATGCGCACGGTCTTCCCATTCAGTGCCTTAATCTCATCTGACACGATGGCATCCCCAGACTCCGCATCGTAATAGACATCCGCTAGGGAGTCCAGCGTCAAGATCGGGAGGGCGTCGTCAGCCCTCAGTATGAGCTGTGTAGCGAGCAGGAGTAACAGGGCGCGAACAAACATGTGAGCAAGGGAATGGCTAAAGTGAGGGACCTCTATCAGTGCGCACTACAGCTAGAGCAGGAGGCACAGCTCTGCGGAACGCCTGCCGCTGTGCTCATCTTTTTGACGAGGGGGGCAAGCGCCTGGGAATACATCGCGACTTCGGCACTGCTCAGTGCGCTAGCGGATTGGAGCTTGGTGGATAAGCTCGTGAGATCCTGTAGGAGGACAGAGACTTGGGCGCGGTCTTGGACATTGTTCGGGACGCTCGCCTTTAGGTCGTTAATGAGGGTGTGCGCCTGCTGGAGGAGCGTCTTTTGGTCTGCCTCTGTAGCCGTGGCGACACGGTGGCTGAGGGTGTCTAGCTGGGTAAGCGCGGACCACTCTACGACCTGTGATGATGATTGGCCGCCTTCTGGGCCGCAGGATGTGAGGAGGACAGTGGCGAGCAGGGCGCTGGTTAGGAAGGTGTGCAGAGATTTCATATCTGGGGGTAACAAAGGTGTAGGCAGATAGCGGCAGGGAGTTTATGCCGCCTTCCTGTGTAGCGTCAAGCCCGCACGTAACCCCCAAGCGAGGAGGAAAATAATCGTCAGTGTGGACACGATCGAGGCTGATGCCGGAAAGCTCAGGTGGTATGATAGCAGTAATCCTACGGCCGCCCCTCCTGCCCCTAGTAGCCCGCTGCCAATAAAGATCAGGCGAGGGCGGTTCGTAAACAGACGCACGGTCGCCCCTGGCGTCACGATCAGCCCGATGGCTAAGATACATCCTACCGCCTGCAGGGTGGTAACCAGCACGAGGATCAGCAGGGCAAAGCCCAGGTAGTTAATCAACCTAACGGGCACCCCTAGGGTTTGTGCCACATCTGGCTCAAAGGAGGTCAACAGAATGGGGCGTAGGAACAGCGACAGTAAGGTCACGCAGAGAAACCCGATCCCAAAACTCATCATGAGGTCAGAGTTCGTCAGACCGAGAATGTTCCCTAGGAGCCAGCCCTCTAGCTCTTGCGTCTGGCCAAGGTAGTTTAGCGTGATGATCCCCAGCGCAAAGGCACCCGTGTAGAGGATAGAGAGCGTGGTATCCTGTGAGAGCATGCTGCGCCGCGCGATCAAGATAGAGAACATCCCGATCAACACCGCCATGATCACCGCACCTACAAAGGCACTCACCACACTCAGCCCGACTAAGAGGGTCGCTAATGCGATGCCCGGCAGCAGCGAGTGCGAGAGGGCGGTAAGCTTAAGCGGGCTACGGTTAATAAGCACAAAGGCACTGGCATACCCGTTCGTAAAGCCAATGATGAGACATGCCAAAAAGGCGCGCTGAAAGAGAGTGAGTTCAAACATAGTCTGACAGGGAATAAGCTGGGAGAGTAGGGCGGCTTAGAAGTGCTTACAGTAGAAGAGGTCCGTGACGACCTGGCTCGCCATCACCTCCGGACTAGGGCCAAAGGCGACTTGCTGATGGTTCACCGCTAAGGTGTAGTCAAACAGAGTCGTAACTGTATCGAGGTTATGGTGGGAGGCAATAATCAAGTGTCCCGTATCTGCGAGCTGCTTCAGTGTATGGGAGAGGTGCGTGCGGGACTCCGCATCCAGCCCGTTAAAGGGCTCATCCAGCAGGATAACATGCGCCTCTTGTGCCAGGCAGCGGGCGATAAAGGCGCGCTGCTGCTGCCCTCCAGACAGGGCGTCTATCTGACGGTCGGCGAGGTCTGTAATCTCCATCGCCTCCATCGCCTCGGCGACCTTAGCGTGATCCTCTGCAGAGAAGCGCCGCCAAAAGCTGACCTGCGGGTAACGCCCCATGGCGACGACCTCGCGCACTGTAATCGGGAAGCTCTGCTGGTGCGTGTCCACCTGCGGGAGGTACGCGATCTCACGCGACCACTGTGCCAACGGTTGGTTCTGCCATAGGATCTCTCCCGCGCTATGCTTCTTAATCCCTGCGAGAATCCGTAGGAGCGTCGACTTACCCGCCCCATTAGGACCAATAATAGCGAGCCGTTGCCCACAGGAAACAGAGAAGTGAATGTCTGAGAGCACGGGAGTCCGGCCGTATTGTGCCGCCACATGACGGAACTCCAGGTCGTGCTGAGCGCAGCTGTGATTACTCATAGGATGAAATGTTAGAGGAAGAAGTTCAGCTCCTGGGCGAGCGAGCCTTGCGCCCACAGGGTGCGCTCCGTCGCAACGGAGCCATCGGGCTCTACCTGCACCAGCACCGCCGTCTCTGGGGTGCCCTCCTGCCAGGTTACTTCTAGCTTCAGTGCCACCTCTGGGCCGACCGCGATGGTCGCCTCTGCCTCGTTCGGCGCTAGTAAGTCTAGCTCCAGCGGCACGCCACCCAGCGCACACGTCACAGATGCCATCGGGTGCGCGCTACGGATAATCAGAGTCGCCCCTATCGTGTTAGACTCCTCTGCCTGCACCTCTGTCACCGGAGCCGCTACACGCTTAGGGCTAAACTCAATGAGCGAGAACCCTAGTAAGCCTCCTCCCAAGAAGAGCGCACCAACTATAAAAGTAACTATGAGCGGAGAACCAAACATCAGGCAGAGGTAGCAACTCCACCTCCAGAGGGAAAGCGGATTCTGAGGAAAGACACCCTACTCCGCTAGCGCCGAGACAATGGCAGTGACATTATGCTCGATCATGTGCTTATACGACTTAGAGATGGCATCTGCATACAGGGGGAGACCGATCTGGGAGTTCGTTTCCGCCGCGATCTGGGAGAGCAGCTTAGGGTTCGCCAGAGTCTCAGGGAAGACTGCACGGATTTGCTTATCCTGCAGCTCCTTAATGGTGGTGGCAAAGAGCTTAGCAGAAATCTCAGACTCCCGGCTGAGCCCCTGCACATAGGCGGCCTCAAACCCGTATTCCTTACAGAAGTAACCAAAGGCGGCGTGAGCAGTCACCAGAATGCGTTGCTTGCGCGGGATCTTACCGGTCTCGCTCTTCACCCAGTTATGGAGGTTTCGGTACTGCTTGCGTGCGCTCGTCGCATTCGCCTTATAATACTTCTTATTCTCAGGATCCGCATCAGATAGCGCCTCACAGATGATCTTTACCGCGCGCTCGGCGTTCTTTACATTATGCCACCAGTGTGGGTCAATCGCGCCCTTACTATGGTTGGGGCAACAGGTATAAATCGGATCCGCATCCACCTTCATGGATGGGATCGTGCGGCCAACCTCAATGAGCTGCTGACCAGGCTGGAGAGTCTGCGCGAGTCCATCGAGATATGTCTCGATGCTCTTACCCATCGCGAAGATCAGGCGACTCTCCTGCATCTTAGCCACATCGCGTGGCTTTGGTTGGAACGCATGCACGTCCTCCCCTGGTTTCATCACCTGCACCACCTGCACCTTCTCTCCTCCTACTTGCTGAATAAAGTCCGTTAGGATCGGGTTCAGTGAGGAGACCTGGAGAGTGGCCTGTGAACAAGCCATAAGCAAGCTCCAGAATAAGGCGAAGAGAGGGCGCATAGTCATATCAGAAATGAGGGTTATGAGGAACGTGCATACTTGCTATGATAGTGGAAGTCTAGCGGATTTCCTCTTTGCTCCCGTAGGAGAGACCGAGCTGAAGCCAAACCTCGTCCGCAGAGTCCTTGCCGTCTTCGCCGCTGATGCGGTCGTAGTTATACTGGGCCAGCACACGACCAGACCAGTCTTCGCTGATCTGCTGCGTGTAGGAGGCACCGATGCTGTAACGCTGACGGGCAAACTCTTCCTCGACCTCTGTTGTGACATTGTTTACCGTTACCTCATGGTGCTCGCCAAACTCGAGCCACTCGTAACGAGCGTGGAGGGCACAACCGTTAGCGAAGCGATAGTGAGCGGCAAGAAGCACGCTACCAAAATCTTCCTCACCGTTGTTGAGGTTGTAATATTCACCCCCAATGGTGAAGGAATCACCACCACCTTCGAGACCGGCAGCGCTCCAAGTGTAATAGAAGTCTACGCCATAGAGGTCATGATCAACATCTTCAGCAGTCATATAGTTGAGCCCAAGCTGATACTGCTGGAAGTCTGTGACGTTGTACTTCACAAGAGCACGAGCGGTAAGAGCCTCACCTTCGAGCCCTTCTTCATGCTCCTCCTCTTCTTCGAGATCATCATCATCCTCTTCTTCTTCGTCATCATGCTCATCATGTGCATGGTCATGAGCTACTACAGATCCATACCCAACGCTGAGAGCGAAAAGACCTTGGTCAAACTCGCTTAACCAATTCAACTCTACGCCTTGGGTGCCGAGACCTTCTTCACCGAGGAAATGCGCGGTAGAGAGGTTAGAGTCGACGAAGTCCCAACTGTGAAGGTGGACATTGTTCTGGGTGCCGATACGGTTTAGGAACTGACCTGCACGCACACTGAGGTTCGTGTCAGGAATGTCCGCGCGGAGGAATGCCTCCTCCATCTCAGCAGCAAGCTCTTGCTCCTCGTTCTGGAAAATCGCAACCCCAGCGAAGCCAGAGAGCCAGCCCATAGCCTCAAAGTTAAAGGCAATATCAGATCCCTGCACATACTGCCCATCAGCTGCATCGTGAGCATGACCTGGGAGGTCGAGATCGTTCTGATCACCAACGACAAAGTTCGCATGCGCGGTGATCCAAGCATCAAAGTCCTGCGCCGCCCCAAAGGACGCACAAGCGAGGAATAATGGTAAAGTAAGGTTTTTCATGTTGCTATAAAGTCGCAATAAATGGAACTCCTTCAATCCTGTCAAGTTCTGAGATGCAAAAACATTGCAATAGCTCCGGCAGGCACAGGCAAAAAACTGGGAGCACCAGCAGGGAAGCCGTCAAACTTCGCAACACGGTCTCCCCGATAGGGGAG
>CAYWAG010000071.1:0-7420 GCA_964455925.1 uncultured Verrucomicrobiales bacterium
TGTAATCTGCGTCTATCTGCGAAATCTGCGGATAAAAAATGTCGTGTAGTGTGAAGCCGTAACGATCTACCATAGACTCAGTGTAAACTCACAGGAACAAAGTCTGAGTGAGAAGGACGGCTTAAAAAGCCGTGCTCCTCAGTTCCGTTGCTCGGTAAAAAATCATCTTTTTGCACGACTTCTGTCGGGTATGTGGGTTATGTTTGAAAGAATATGATGAAACCCTCTGTGTTTTTGATGGCTGTATCTGCCGTGTTTACTGCTTCGGCGGAGCCTCTGCTGGATAGTTGGTATTTGGAAGGGTCTCGGCAGTATGCGCGCATGTATGGCTATACTGGTGATTTAGAGAGCGGCACTTCATACACCAGCTGGCGGCACCCGACAGCGGGGACAGGGCAGGATGAACCTGCTTATGCGGGAGTGCATGAGGTGAGCTATGATGTAGACTCTGTTTACGTGCGTTCTTCTGGGCTGGGTAGTCATGTGATGGGGCCGTGGTTTAGGGATCGGTCTGTGTCGGTGGACGATGATGCGATCTTTGTGAACTGGCCGGGGGCGCGAGGCTTAAACTTTCGCTTTCCACGCCTGGTAGATCCTGCGAACCCACCGGTCAGGCCTGCTGGTCCGGTGGAAACCGGGAACGGTGCTATTGGGCTGATGGTAGATGGGGTAGCGATGTTTGATAGCCGAGATGCCTTCTCCTGGAGTCCCACCGCTATTAATCCCGCTACCGGTCTGCCGGGCGACGATGTCGCTGGGACGGGCTGGTGGGAGCGTGATGCGTATGTGAATGAGGGGCAAACCTTTGATAACGCCTTTGCGCACCAGGCGACAGAGGCATATCACTATCATGCAAACCCACCTGCACTCCGCTACCAGCTGGGGGACTCTATCGATTATGACGCGGTGACGAATACATATACAGAGGCTCCTAATGGACAGCATAGTCCGATCATTGGGTGGGTGGAGGATGGTTTACCCGTCTATGGTCCTTACGGATACGCAGACCCATTAGACCCTGACTCTGATGTGGTGAGAATGCGATCTGGGTACCAGCCGCGTGCGGCTTTAGTCGATGGGGCGGCGCGTGATAGCCTGCCTGCATGGGAAGTGCGCTGGGAGGGTGCCACGCTCCCAGCGGGGCAGGAAGGACCCAGCGTATCTGCGGATTATCCCCGAGGGCGCTATATGCAGGACTATGAGTATCTGGGGGACGTGGTCGACCCTACCACGGGGCTGAACTATGTGCTGGGTGCGGACTTTGACCTAGATGAGTATAATACCCGCCTCTGTGTGACGCCGGAGTTCCCGAACGGGGTTCGGGCATACTTTGTCTCTATCGAGGCTGATGGCACTCCGCTCTACCCGTATAACATTGGGCGTCGGTTCTACGCGCGCCCACGTGGCGCGGGGCAAGTCGTGCTGCCTACCACTCGCACCATTCATGCAGAGGGGGGACCAGAGAGTGGCATCCGCGATATGCAGATCGCGGCGGATCATAGCTCCGGAGATGTCGTCCTGAGCTGGGTCGGGGTCGAAGGAGGACGTTATGAAGTCACGCAGGGGGATGTGATCGCCCCCACTACGGAGATGCAAGACGCCACCATCACGACGCTCACCGATGGCGTCCCGATGGGGCAGATTACGCATTCAGCGGCGATAACGGGGGAGCAGCGGAAGTTCTACCGCGTAGCGTTGGAGTCGGTCGGGCACTTTGATGATAATGGGTATGCGCTGGATACGCTGACGGAGAGCTCTACCGCAGACCTCGTCACCTTTACGCTGGCTACAGATGGGCCGGCGGACTTAACGGTCTTACCCACCACCGTGCTGCTGGATGGTGAGGCGGTCGAGGTCGTGGGACGCCCCTCTGCTAACGAGGTCACCATTCGCTACTCTGAGAGCGCCCTCTCTGATACTGCCAGCCTGTCAGTGCTCTTTCCGTCGCAGGCGGTCGCCATACTGGGCAGTTACACCGCGCCAAGCTCTACCCATGATAATATCCTGCTGATCATCCTAGATGACTGGGGCGTGGATGCGAGCCCGGTGGATAATGTCAGCGGTGCCTTTGGCGGGCTGGCTGGGGTAGGGGGGGCAAACCTCCCGACGATGCCGAACTTTGTCTCGCTGGCGAGTGAGAGTTACCAGTTTACGAATGGGTATGTCTCGCCTGCCTGCTCTACGACCCGGATGGCGATCATGAGTGGCCGCCTGGCATCCAGCACTGGAGTGGGCTCACCTGGGGCGACGGCGGTGAACCGTGATGCCGCTAGCATTACCACGATTGCGGAGGTGATAGACCAGGAGGGCGTGGGGTATGTTACCGGCTTGTTCGGTAAGTGGCACTTAGGCGACGGCACAGATACCCTCACGGGGCAGGGCCCTCTGGCAGATGGCTGGGATGTCTTCTATGGCTCCATCGGGGGGAATGTCGCTAGCTACTCTGACTGGGCACGCGCGGATCTGAACGAGACACTGATCAACACTGCGGGGGAGGCGGCTAATGAGCGCCGCTATGCTACCACGGTCACCACGGATGATGCGATCGACTTCGTCCAGGCACAATATGATGCCGATGAGCCATGGCTCTGTTGGGTCGCCTATAATGCCCCACACTCACCCGTGCATACCGCTCCCCTAGCACTGCATGGGGTAGACTACCCGGGGCAGACCGTGGCGGGGAACGAGGACTATAACTCGATGCTCTGGGCGGCAGACCAGGAGATCGGGCGTCTCCTCAGTAAGGTCGACCTGGACAGCACTACCGTCATATTGATCGGTGATAATGGCACCCCTGGAGGGCAGCTGGTGAATACGAACCTCTACCCACAGAACCATAGCAAAGGGTCGATTTACGCTGGAGGCGTGCACGTGCCGTTTATCATCCGTCCGGCGGGAGGGGTGCCACAAACACAGATCACGCATCCGGTCTCTGGGGTGGATCTCTTCCCGACCATCTGTGAGATCATGGGCGTGGACGCTAGCACCCTGGGGCTAGATCTGTATGGCGTCAGCCTGCTGCCCTATATGAACGGGACAGAGAGCAGTGACCATATGGTAGTAGCGGAGGCGTTCTCCACCACTACGGAGGGCCGCACCCTGCGCCTAGGAGATTATAAGCTCAATGTCCATGATGACCCCACAGACTCCGCCAATGTCCCCGAGGTCGAGTTCTACGATATGAGTATCCACCTAGATGAGGATCCTCTGGATAATCTCTGGGGCACGACCCTGACGGTGGATCAACAGGCCGCGCTGGATACCCTTCTAGCCGAGAACGCGCGTCTCAACACCGTGGACCTCTTCTTTGCCACCGAGGTGGGGACGTCTGCCCTCACCTGGGCGTATCTCGACCTGACTGGAGTGACAGGGATCAACGAGGGGAACTCTGCGGTGGTGAACCAAGTGCCGGCAATCGGTGCCTCGACCATCTTATCAGTCACCGTTGGTAACGATACCATCGGGTGGGTGTCCGCAGAGGCAGGCACCATCACCCGCACGCTGGATGAGAACACGACCACGGAGGAGCGATACCGCCTGACCTTCCAGTTCGATGAGGGGCTCTCACAGCTCCCGCTAGGCACGTATGACGTGCGGATCTCCTTCTCTGGTGGTCCCCGCGTTTACACAGTGACTGATGGGTACGTCTATGATTAATCTGCCAGCGGGATGACGCGCCCTGCCTCTAGGCAGTCATGGATCCAGCGGAAGAGCGTATCGAGCTCTTCCGAGCTACCCCGGACGAGGCTGAGGCTCTTCCAGTCTAGGTGGTCGCGCTGTGCGGCGGTGGTGACCACATTGACGTTGATGCGATCCATCAGTGCCTCTGTCTCGCGTGGGTTCGTGTTCACCAAATGGGCGGCACTCGGCAGGTCATCTAGCTCCTCCAGGCTCAGCCCAAAGGTGGTCACCCCGATGCCAAAGTGGCTCGCAAGATGCCGGATGCATTCCAGCAGAGCCTCATCCTCAATGCTGCAGGCATAGTAAATGTGCCCAGACTGCGCCCACATGGAGGCGCTCAGAGCCTGGAAGAAGTCCTCCCGAAAGGTCTCTAAGCCACAAAACGTCCGCAGCCGCACCGCCCGGATGCTGTATGGAGGCAGCCCCTGTGAACGGCGAATCGCGATGGAGTCCGTATCTAGCACCAGCTCACTGTCATCGGCGGCACTCCCTAGGTCCCACTCCACCTGTGCTAGCTCCGGAAAGCGCCACAAATTCCCCACCGGCGCCCCATTCTGCAGTGCCTCACGGAAGACATAGGGAAACAATCCATGACGCTCAGAGTACTTTTGCACGATCGCGTGGAACTTCTGTAAGCGCGTGATTTGGTGGTTTGATGCCTCTAGGTCGGAGCTCCCTACCACATCCAGCTGCCCCTGGCGGAACGATAGTAATTCCTGCGCACTAGAAAGCCCGGGCACCTGAGAGCTACGCAGGTAATACCCTTGCCCTTTCTCCACCTTAGCGATGGGGGAGGTTGGGTCGCACGACATGATGGAGAAGTGGTAGCGCAGCGAGGCGTCCGAGTAGTCCTCATCGAGCTTATTCTGCACGATGCTAATCAGCGCGGTTCCCTTGATGGCATCCCGAGGATCACGAGGGAGGATTTCGGGCAGTAAGGTATTGAGGTTTTGGCGCAAGCTCATGGTATGGGGGGAGGGGAGATCAGAAAGGGAAGCCGGGGCGGAGGAAGAAGCTTTCGCATTTACGTCGAAAAATCCCTGTGATCAGTGGTGTTCTACAGAAGAGCCACCCGAGGGTGCTTCCCTATGGATTAAGATTGCGCTCATCATGTAGAATTGCAACCCTTAATCCATCTTAGCGGGAACGCTCTTGAATATTTACCACTACCCATCCGACCTACAGTATATGCTAAAACTCCTCACTACCGTTGTCCTCCTCCTCTGCCCCGCCCTAGCGGATGCCATCAGTGCAGACCAAATCATGGCGAACGCCCGTTACGCCAGCACCCTCAACGATATCGAGTTTAAGGGGCAGCTCAAACATGGGCGCGACCGCACAGACGTCACGCTTAAGATGCTGCGCAACGACATCCAGCTCTATTATGAGAAGAACAATGCCACCCACGGCATGCGCCTAGTTCTTCAGCAGGACTCCTGCTCCCTCTTTGCTATTTCTCCCACCGGACAGCTCACCCAGTTCCCAGAAAGCCAGGTAGGCGCCAGCATAGAGGGCACGGACTTCACCTATGAGGACCTCTCCCTACGCTTCCTCTACTGGGATCAGGCGCACCTCCTGCGCGAGGAGTCCGTCAAGACCCAAAAATGCTACGTCCTCCGCGCTGAGAACCCCGGCAAATCTGGGAACTATAAATACGTCGACCTCTGGATCCATAAGGACGCCTTCGCCCTCATGAAGATGCAGGCATACGATGCCCAGGGGAACCACATCAAAACCATGGAAGCCTCAGACCTCATGAATGTGAACGATAAGATCATGATGAAGAAAATGAAGGTCATGACCATCGCTGGCGGTAAGACGTCCTCCTACAGCTACCTGATCCTACAGAACCCCGAGGGCATCAAGAAAAGCGCCCGCCCACGTAAACTTCGCTAGTTTCTCTAACCCATCGGGTAAAGGTGCTCCTGGTGATACGTGTCGATCTTAGCGCTGATGTCGGCTGTGATTTCTAGCTCGGTAGCAGCTAGGATAGGGGCAAGCTGGGCAAAGCTAGACACCCCGATGAGCGAGGACGCCACGAAGTCGTGGTGCATGCTCCAGGCAGTAGCGAGCGTGACCGGATGCGTGCCCAGCTCCTCTGCCAGCGCCACTACCTTAGCAGTGAGGGCGAGGCTTTTTTCATTCACAAAGCGGGTCGCCATCGCACGCTGTCGTGCCCCACCTCGGGTGAGGTATTCGTAGAAGCGCGAGTCCGTCGGGAGCTGCTCCGTGCTATTATACTTTCCACTCAGTACGCCACCCGCCAGCGGGCTGTAGGGCAGCAGGCTTACACCCTCGCGCCGGCAGATCTCAGCGAGCTCATCCTCGAAGCGGCGGTTGTTGATGGAGTAGTTGTTCTGGATCGTGTCATAGCGGCGCCAGTTATACTTATCCGCGACCCATAGCGCCTTCATGAGGCCATAGGCGTTCTCATTACTACAGCCTATCGTGCGCACCTTCCCCTCGCGCACCAGCGCGTCCAGTGTCTCTAGCGTGTCCTCCACCCGCATATCGTGGTCGGGCCAGTGCACCTGATAGAGGTCGATGTAATCCGTCCCTAGACGGCGGAGACTCCCCTCTACGGCGCGACGGATTTGGTGCCCATCGATGGCGGCGTTCCCATTTCGCACAGGGGGATCAAACCAGCCGTGTGCCGGACCAGCGACCTTAGTAGCGAGCAGCACCTCGTCCCGGGACCGGGTCTGTAACCATTCCCCCACCCACTGCTCGGTGATGCCAGCCAGCTCCTTTACGGGAGGCACGGGATAAATCTCGGCGATGTCCAGCAGGTTCACCCCATGATCCAGCGCCGTATCCATGATCCGAAAGGCCTCCGCCTTATCCCCACATTGCGTCCCAAAGGTCATCGTTCCCAGCCCGATCTCACTGACCATTAATCCACTGCGCCCCAGTCGTCTTCTCTTCATCATACGTCACACTGCACGATAGGCTTAGACGCTACCAGATAAAACCATACCCATTTAAATCCGTATCTCAGCCTTGCCAATGTGGGGAGCTAAGCTACCATGGTCGCACAAGACGATATGCACGCTTCTAATTCATTTCCTAGCTCCCCTCAATTGTATAAAAGTCCACACGCCTTCCCCTCCACGGCAGCATTAGTGATGTGGGCTATGATTTCCTTTGTTTCTATTTGTTACGCGAAAGACGCGCTTAGATATATCCCTTTTAACGATATTACAATGGGAGTGAAAACCGGTTGTATTGTTGTTAATAAAGATGCTGAGATATCCTTTTGGTGTGATTTGTGGAGAAAAGATAAAGAGGACGAGGTGAAGACAAGTGTCCAAAATGGATCGATGAGTTTAAATCTTTGATTTATAAATGAAGATTTAATTGGTGTTTTTTGATGCCGACAAAGGAGGAGACTTCCATTCGGGGCTGTCGCTCTGTCAATGAATCCAGAATAGGAATACCACACTAGACTTCGCAGGAGAGCCTTACACTCTAGGGGTAAGCCGTCAAACTTCGCAATACGGTCTCCCCGATAGGGGAGACCTATCCGCGAAGTTTCTTGTGATAATGGTGTTGCTGGGGGCTGTCCCGAATGGCACGAACTTAAGCGAATATAGGGTTTCCGGGGTCTGTCCCTTTATCAAAAGGCTGCAGCACCTCTGCTGTTTTTGTCTGCCGTTTGCGAGTGGGGGGCGAGCTGGAGATGTGAGTGGGGAGTTTCGTCGTGGTGTGCCTTGTGCTGAGCTGTGCAGTGGTCGACGGG
>CAYWAG010000072.1:0-6062 GCA_964455925.1 uncultured Verrucomicrobiales bacterium
ACGAACGCACTGGACGGAAAGTATTAGAGAACATTCTGGGTAATGTCAAGGGTTGTCTTAAAAAAATGTGCGATTTTATCTGATGACAAAATTATGGAGAGCGGTCATTCAGACCGACCCTGTTGAAGAGACATTGAGTCTCTTCGTGCATGATGAAGTGGCGTTATTGAGGGGAGAAGCTCATTGTTGTAGTGAGGGAGACTGAATGTCTCCCTGACGGGGGCGGTCTCAATGACCGCTCTCCCCATAATCCCACTCGATAAAATCATACCCTTAAAAAAATGTGAAATTTTTCTGTGGCGTTTCCGATCATAGGGGGATGTGGGCGCAGGGAATTGGATAGGATTCGTGCTTTCCTAGTGACGGGCGCGCGCTCTAGGCTGTCCATAGAGGCGCGTTGCGCATGCCTAGCTGCAGGCGCGCTCTGATCTGAATGAATCGATATGAAAACCGCGTGGAAACTATCTGAACTAGCAAACCTAGAAGTGCTGATCCGTGAAGGGATGGTGCATGAGCGTGAGCGCGAGGCGGTAAGTCTGGCGCTAGAGGCTCATGCCGGGGCTTCTGAAGCGCAGCAACGGCAGCTTGGGGTGCGGGCCTGGTATGATGCGGCCCTGCAGGAGCGCGCGGGCGAGACTAGTGGTGGGGGAGAGGAACCCGGGCATCGCCTGCAGGTAGCCTTAGGGATCTTACAGGTGGTGCTAGTGGTTCTCTCACTGGGGCTTGGGGTCTCGCTGATCGCGGGGTTGGTCGAGACGGTGGGGGTGACAGAGGGGAAGGCGTATAATGTCTGGAAGTTACTAGCGGTTCCGGTGGGGGCGCAGTGGGCCTTGTTCGTGATCGCTCTGGTCAGCTGGTTAATGGTGCGTAAGAGCCGCCGCCAGTTTACGCTGTTAGAGGAGCTGATGGGGCAGATCATTAAGCGCTTAGCTGGACGAGCTGGGGCGCAGGGCTGGAATGAACTCTATCATGCCAGTGCCACGTATCGCCGTATTCTGTGCTGGCGTGTAGCGCGGATGACTCAATGGAGTGGGGTCGCGTTTAACGTGGGGCTGATCGTGGGGTTTTACGCCATCTTGATGTTCCTAGAGATTAACTTCTTTTGGGCATCGACGATTCAGGAGTTTGGCCAGCCACAACTGGAGCGGGTGACACGTATGCTGTCGCTACCGTGGAGCTGGTGGCAGGCGGGCTGGGTGCCCACCTCAGACCAGATGGCTATGACGCAGTTACAGGTGGGGCAGCTGAATGCTGAGGGGGAGTCTAAGCCCTGGTACACCTTCTTTCTGGCAACTTTACTGGTGTGGACCCTCGTTCCTCGGGTGCTGTTGACTGTGGGGAGTGTGTGGATGGAACGCAGGGCGCTGGGACGCTTAAGCTTTATGGAGAAGCGACATCGGGAGCTGTGGCGTCAGTTACGGCCAGTAGCGCAGTCTCGCGTCGCGTATCAGGCGGCGAGCGATGGCGTAGTGCTGATAGATGTAGGCGGGACGGAGGTCGACCCGTCCGAGATTCGACCGTTCTTACTCCAACAACTGCGGGTGAGCCCCCAGCAGCACTTTATGGCAGGAGTCCTAGAGGGGGACCAACGGGCTGAAGCCCTGAAATCTCTGCAGGAAGTCCAGCGTGGCGTGGTCCTGCTGGTCGACGGCTGGAACCTGTCACCGAAGCAACTGACGCCCCTCCACACGAGCCTCCGCGAGGCGGCGGGGGAGGGGGAGATCTATTATCTCGTTCTGGGCCTACCTAAGAACGGGGTGATCCAGCCTCCTGAGGAGGCGGAGTTTGCCCAGTGGACTCAGTTTATCTCTAGCCTTAACGATGCCCAGACGGAGGCGATTTCCTATAACCCGAATAGTATTCTTTCATGAACAAATGTCCCCAGTTTGCCGTAGTAGGCAAGGTAAACGCAGGTAAGTCCTCGGTGTTAGCGACCTTGCTAGAGGTTGATGATGACCAAGTGCTCCGAATCTCCGACACTCCTGGCGAGACGACAGAGTGCCAGGAGTTCCCCATCGAGTTTGCAGGTCAGGAATGGCTCCGCTTTATAGATACGCCCGGATTCTCCCGTCCGATAGAGGCAATGCAGGCGATTAAGGCGCTGGGGCTAGAGGGGCAGCCCATTGGGCGCAGCGAGTTACAGCAGTTTGTCGATCAATACCAAGGGAGCGGCGAGTTCGAGGATGAATGCCGCCTGCTCAGGCCCATGCTCGCCGGCTCTGGCTTGCTCTATGTCATTGATCCCAGTAAGCCGCTGCGCCAGTCCTTTATCGCCGAGATGGAGATCCTACGCTGGACAGGGCAACCCCGGCTCGCCCTGCTCAACAGTAAGGGCGAGAGTGAGGAGTTCCTCCCAGAGTGGAAGGAAAAGCTGGGCGCCTACTTTAACCTCGTGCGAACCTTTAACGCCCACACGGCTCGTTATGAGGAGCGCGTGCGGTTGATCCGCTCCCTCCTGGAGATCGATGAGGGGAATACCGAGGCGATCCAGTCGGTGCTCGAGTTCCTAGAGCAAGAGTGGGATGTGCGCCGTGAGGAGTCCGTGGAGGCGGTGATCTCGTTTCTAGAGAAGGCGCTCTGTTATCGCGCCACCACCCCGATCTCTGAGCGAGACCTGAGCGTGGACGCACGCAGAGACCGTAAGCTACAGGAACTCAGCGAGGACTACTTCTCACACATCATTAAGATGGAGAAGAAGGCGCACCAACAGATCGTCAAGCTCTACCGGCACCACCTGATTTCCGTGGAGAAAGACGCCACTAACTACGAGGCGCTCGACCTGTTCTCCGAGGAGACCTGGGAAAAGTGGGGGCTGAGTCGCTCCCAGTTAACCATGGTAGGAGGCGCGACTGGTGCGGCAGGGGGATTACTAGTGGACATCGGGACTGGTGGGTTCACCCATGGCTGGGGCACTCTAGTGGGGGCTGTAGGGGGCGCGGCGGCTGCCTTTTTTAAGGGCGGAGCACTGCCTGATGTAGGGTTCTCGATTGGTGGAGGGCTAAAGGTCGACTCTACGGATGGGAAATCACTGTCCGTGGGGCCACCTAAGAGCGATAACTTCGCCTGGATCCTGCTGGATAGCTGCCTGAGCTTTTACTCCCAAATCCTAAGCCATGCTCATGCTAAGCGCCAGAAGGTGACGATCCAAGCCACCGCCGGCGAGAGTATCACGCGGTCGCTAGACTTCGCGGACCGTAAGACCCTCGCCAAGTGGTTCTCCTCCTGCGCTAAGAATAAGCCAGACCGCGGCCTAGAGCCAGAAGTCTTTCAGACCCTAGACCGGATCATGCAGAACGTCGCGGAGAGTGAATCCTAGAACACACCCTTGGTAGGTTTACTTCTTCCCGTAAACAGCCTCGGGGTCGAAGGTTTGCTCTACGTCTGAGGCGATCGTGGTGATGGCTTGGCCGTCCTTTACCTGTACGGTGCGGTAGAAGCAGGAGGTCCTGCCCGTGTGGCAGGAGCCTGCACCGAGCTGCTCTACAGAGATGATGAGGGCGTCCTGGTCGCAGTCTGTGCGGATCTCCTTTACTTTTTGGACGTGGCCAGAGGTGGCGCCCTTGTGCCAGATCTCTTGACGGCTACGGGAGTAATAGACGGCTTCTTGCTTCTCTAGGGTCAGCTGTAGGGACTCCTCATTCATATAGGCTAGCATGAGGGGTTCCTTCGTAATGTGGTCGACAGCGACTGCGACGATAAGTCCGTCGGCGTCATACTTTGGCGCGAACACGGTAGCGTCCTCGATCTTACCCGCATCTGCTCGGTTACTTAGTGCGATTGACATACGGGTATGTTCGGCGCGGGACTACAGAATGTCGAGGAGGAATTTCTTGCCTTGGTCTTTAGCGCTTACGGAAGGCACCGATCATGACGCCTCCTCCGCCGATGACGAAGAGGAGGGGAAACCATATGGAGTATCCCGCGGCCTTTGTATCATGCTGGAGGATAGCGGTGCCGGGGGCGCTGGGGTTTACCCAGCAGGTGGTCTCTAACTGCGGGGTGAGGTCACCGAGGTCGTGGACGGCTTTGGCACGCTCCTTTGCCCACTTTTGTCCGCGTGGGCTGAGGAGGGAGGCTGTAAAGGGCGCGCCATTGTAGGTGTAGGTAAACTCCACGCGGGCGGCATAGTCCACGGGGACGTGCTCGCCGATTTTGCGCTCCTCTACCTCTGCCTCGGTGATAGTGGCTGGCGTCTCGACCCAGCTACGAGTCTCCCGCGCATTCAGATAGCTCTGCGCCATAATGTAGGTGAAGAATGAGCCCAGCACGAGGGTAAACCCACCGACGGCGAAGAGGAAGAGGCGTTGTGCAATCATGTTAAGGGAGGGAGATGAGCTGAGGAAGGAGGGTTAAACATTCTTATAGAGGGTCTCGCCCTCAGACTTTGCCACTACGGATGCCGCACAGGAGTCGCCAAAGACATTGACGGCGGTGCGGCACATATCTAGGGGGCGATCCACCGCGAGGAGGGCGACGAAGGCGGCCTCGGCACCAGGGATGTTGGAACTCTTAAGGATGAGCATGATCGCCACGAGGCTGGCAGACGGGATGCCCGCGACTCCTACAGAGGTTAAGAGTGCCGCGACTACGATGCCGAGCTGTGCGGCTAGGCTCAGCTCTACTCCCATGACTTGCGCCACAAAGATCACTGCCACACATTCATAGAGCGCGGTGCCATCCATGTTGACGGTGGCTCCTAGTGGGATAGTAAAGCTAGAGACCCGCTTAGAGACTCCTGCGTTCTCCTGGATCCCACGCATCGTGAGGGGAAGGGTGGCAGAGGAGGATGCTGTGGAGAAGGCGGTCAGGAGCGCCATCCGCATGGCCTTAAAGTGGTCTAGCGGGTTTACCCGAGCGAGCAGGAACAGGAGGAGCGGTAACACAACAAAGAGGTGCAACGCGAGAGCCGCGAGAACGGTGATGAAGTATTTACCGAGCTTTAGGAAGAGCTCGCCCCCTGTCTCATACACTACAGGCATGATTAAGGCAAACACGCCCACGGGGGCGACTTTCATGATCCATTGGGTAATCATGACGACGGCCTCATTCAGCGAGGAGAAGGTGAGGGCGATGTGCTCGCCCTGCTGCTGCGGGAGCTTAGTGATAGCGAGCGCCAGCAGGATGGAGAAGACGATGAGGCCGAGCATTTGTCCGTTGCTCGTTGCTGCTGCGACGATGTTAGGCGGGAACATTTGTCGGAACAAGTTCTGGATGAGTTCGAACCCAGAGCGCTGTGAGTTCTCCTCTGCCATGGAGATCTTAGAGCTATATTGCTCGCCGTTCTCCTGTGCCTCAGAGGTGAAGGCTTCCTGGATGACCGCGCTTGGCTGACCATCTTCCAGGCCTGGTGCGATCAAGTTTACGAGGCACAGCCCTACTAGAATCGCGAGGCCTGTGGAGAGAGTGTAAAACCCCACGGTCTTAAGCCCTAAGCGCGCAAACCCATCCACACCACGCAGCGTAGCGATGCCTGCGACTACTGAGGTCACGATCAACGGCACGATGATCATCTTAAGCGCCCGGATAAAGAGCTCGCCAATAAAGCTCATCAGGCTGATCCAGCCTGTAATGCCAGATACGAGACCACTGTCAGGAGCGGCCTGTCCTGCGAGTGATTTGAGGAGAATCGCGATTAGCGCCGAGCTGACGAGTGCGATGAGAATCATCCAATGTGCTGCCTTTTTCATATCTGACACACCATGACACTTCTCGGTGGGAATACAATTCCTATTTCGCCCAAGGGTTGATCAAGTTTACGGGAGTGCGCTGGAAGTCCTTGATGTTACGTGTTACGAGAGTGAGGTCCTTTACCTCCGCCGTGGCAGCAATGAGGGAGTCCTGCGTTGGTAGTTTATACGCATGCCGAAAGTCCGCCGCGACATGGGCGGTGAGCGCATCGACCTCTAGGAGTTTATATGCTTCCTGGTCTCCGAGGATATTGTCATACCAGCCCTTCAGGAGCCGTGCAAAGGCGGCATCCTTGTTCTCCATACATTTGATGCCATAACGGATTTCATTGATCGTTACCACACTCAGATAAAAGTGCTCAGCTTCTATCGCAG
>CAYWAG010000072.1:6162-7397 GCA_964455925.1 uncultured Verrucomicrobiales bacterium
CGGATTTCATTGATCGTTACCACACTCAGATAAAAGTGCTCAGCTTCTATCGCAGAGATGACATTCGTATCAAGAAGGTATCTCATTCTGGAATAAGGTCGCGCGTTCTGCCTGAAGGGTTCTCTCCTCCATGGGGAACGCTTTATCTGCCACGGTATCAGGGAGGGCATGTTCCTCCAGCCTTTCTAGGAGAGACTTCTTCTCTGTCCCGCTGAGGTTTAATTCCTTCTCTACTAGATCTGCCATCCATGCAGAGAGGGACTTCCCTTCATCTATGCATTGGTGGCGTGCTTGTTTCACTAAATCGTCTGCGAGCTTAACGGTTACATTCATGACGAGACCAGTGTAGCACGACAGCACGGGCGATTCAAGCGGGCAAGATGTTCCAATTAACAGAGGGCAGCTCCGATCACCCCTTGATCTCCAGCAGCATTTGGGCGTTGTTGGGGAACTTCTTAAGGAAGAAGAGGAGGCGCTCCATGGCTTGGTCAGGGTGGTGCCCTCGGAGACCGCGGCGAATGAGGTGAAACTTCTTAAGCGTGATCTCTGGCAGGAGCAGCTCCTCCCGTCTGGTGCCGGATTTAAAGATGTTCACCGCAGGGTAGATGTAGTGATCCGCTAGGCGGCGATCGAGGACGATCTCCATGTTGCCAGTGCCCTTAAACTCTTGGAAGATCGCCTCATCGGCCTTAGAGTTGGTCTGAATGAGGGCGGTAGCGAGGATCGTTAGGGAGCCTGCGTCACGCGTGTTCCGAGCCGCCGCGAAGAGGCGACGGGGGATCTCGAGAGCACCTGAGACGATGCCACCGGATTGATACCCCCGGTTCTTGCCTCCTTTTTTTCCGCCACCGCCATCGGCACCACGGTTGTAGGCACGCGCTAGTCGGGTGAGGGAATCCATGAGGATGACGACGTGCTTGCCTTCCTCTGTGAGCCGCTTAGCACGCTCGATACAGAGCTCCGCTACGCGCATGTGGTTGCGGTTGCCAGAGTCGTTGGAGCTAGAGTACATCTCGATCTCAGGGAGGGCGCGCTTAAATTCGGTGACTTCCTCTGGACGCTCATCCACGAGGAGGAAGATGGGATGGATCTCGTCCTCATGCCGCTCTATGAGCGCCTTAGCGAGGTCGAGCAGGAGAGTCGTCTTACCAGAGCGGGGCGGTGCTACGATCAGCCCCCGCTGCCCACGTCCTACCGGGGAGACGAGGTCGAGAACACGGGTGTTAAAGCAGTCC
>CAYWAG010000073.1:0-7386 GCA_964455925.1 uncultured Verrucomicrobiales bacterium
ACTACCGACTCACCACCTAAGAGTCGCTTATAAAAACAGCCAGCTGGGAGTCCAGCTGGCTGTTTTTTCAATAAGATGCGTAACTATTTAGGTGGGACTGAAGGAGTGGTTAACCGCGAAAAATCGCTAAATTGCGCTAAAAAGCACTAATCTGATTTCATGACCAAAGCGAGGTCTCTTGTAGTTTGTTTTGCGGAAGGCGTAGGAGCAACAGGGCGAGTAGGCGTTAATTCTGTGAATTCTTGCTCTGTGACTATTCTGGTTCACTCGAATATGCTCGTGTGGCACGTAATACGATGATGCACTCCCATGCAGGTTTGAGTTCCTCTCTTTTTTAGCGGAATTTAGCGCCTTTCGCGGTTTAAATATCCTGCTACCCCACCTGAATAGTTACCTCAGTGAAATATTCAGGTGAGGTGATAGGATATTTTTAACCGCGAATTACACGAATTACCGCTAATATTTTAAAATTTGAGTATTTCAGAGCTTAGAGAACGCGGGTTTGCAACCTCATCTTTAATCACGTTTTCTTCATCTTTCAGAGGTCACGTTTATTTGATTCAAAACGTAAATCATTAGCGAATATTCGTGTAATTCGCGGTTAAAAAATACCACAGACTGCACCTGAATAGTTACGTTCACTCTAATATGTTCGCGTGGTACGTAATACGATGATGCACTAACAGCAGGTTTGAGTTCCTCTCTTTTTTAGCGGAATTTAGCGGCTTTCGCGGTTTAAATATCCTGCCATCCCCACCTGAACAGTCACCAAGATGCCTCATAAAGCCCAGTGCCAGCAGGGAAGCTGGCGCTCCTAGTCTTTTGTGCCCCACCTAAATCATTACGCTTTCTGGCCCATGGGGAAGCGTTGGACACCTTCTAAATCTGCTGCGAGGGTGATGGCGGTGTATCCTGCGCTCGTCATCAGGGTGGTGACTTGCGCTCCTTGATCGTAGCCGACTTCGAGGGCGATCCATGCCTGGGGGTTCATGACACGTAGGGCGGCGGGGATGAGTGCACGGATAAAGTCCAGCCCATCTTCGCCGGAGAACAGAGCCATCGCGGGATCATGCTGCACTTCCGCCTCGATGGGGAAGCCTGCGGCGACATAAGGCGGGTTACAGACGATCAGGTCATACGTATCGGTCAGGGCTGCTAGGCTATCTGAGAGCACGACATCGACGCTTAAGCCCAGAGCCTGGGCGTTCTCCCGCGTCAGCGCGAGGGCGTCCTCTGAGAGATCGGCGAGGGTGATAGCCGCCTGTGGGAGTTCGGCCTGAAGGGTGAGCCCAATAACGCCGGACCCACAGCATAAATCTAAGATCCGTGGCGCCTCTGGTAGGTCTAGCTTAAGGACATGCGCCACGAGTTCCTCTGTCTCTGGGCGTGGGATCAGGGCGCGGGCGTCACAGATAAAGTCGCGTCCGTAGAAGTTCGTCTCCCCTAAGATATGCTGGAGCGGCTCTCGCTCACCGCGACGGCGCAGCATGTCACGGAGGGGAACGAGCTGCTCCTCTGCCAGCGGGCGGTCAAACTCCAGGTAGAGCTGCATCCGCTGCATCTCTAAGACGTGCGCAGCCATGAGCTCCATGTTGAGCCGGGGGGAGTCTACCCCACGCTTCTCTAAGTATGAGGTGCCCTTAGTGAGGATCTCTAACAATGAGGTCATGAGCGTGTATCCTAGAGGTCCCTCTGGAGGTCTTGGAAGAGGCTCCGCATGTATTCGCAGACAGAGCACAGGGCGGTGCGGTACTTGGCGTTTGGGAGGGCATTAGCGGTGTCAATGCACTGCTGAATGAGCTGTAGGGAGTAGTTCAGCGCATATGCGACCGCAGTCTCGTAGTCCTCCTGCCCGACGAGGCGGGGCAGGTCTAAGGGTTGCTCATTCATGACGGTCTCCTTAATGCGCTGCTGCTTCTCGTCGGTGGCGTTCTGCAGGAGGTAGAGCAGTGGGAGGGTGAGCTTCCCTTTCTCTAGATCCGTGCCCAGCGTCTTACCGAACTGTTGCTCAGACCCGACGATGTCGAGACAGTCGTCATAGATTTGATATGCTGTCCCGAGGTCGAGACCGAACTGGGTCAGGTCCTGCACTTCAGACTCACTAGCGCCGGAGATGTAGGCAGACAGCCCGGTGGCGGCACCAAAGAGGGCGCCAGTCTTCATCTCTATCACACGGAAGTAATCCTCCTGTGTCATACTGAGGTCGAAGCGCTTTTGGGTCTGAAGGATCTCGCCCTGGCAGACATCGCGGGCGGCCTGGGAGATCCGGCGGGAGAGGAACAGGTCATCAAACTCGGTGGACAGCGTCATGGCGTGTGAGAACAGGGCATCCCCCAGGAGCACGGCTATGCCTTCCCCCCACTTAGCGTTTGCGGTCGGGACACTGCGCCGATCTGCCGCGCCATCGATGATATCGTCATGCACGAGCGAGGCAATGTGAATCAGCTCCAGGATGGCACCGAGGTTAATGTGATCCTGCTTTAGCTCACAAATCGCACCACCGGTGAGAAAGGTGAGAGCTGGGCGGATACGCTTCCCCTCTGTCTCGCAGACATAGGAGACATAGGGAGCCACTCCAGGGTCAAAGTCGTTCATGAGGTCTGAAAGAATAGACTCTACCGACTCGATCTCCTTCTTTATCAGATTAAAGCTATCCTTCAGGGATACAGCACGCTTACGACGACCAGTTAACATAGATACAGAGAAGCTTCCACATCTCACCGCGTAGTGCAAATGAAGATTTCATAAATGTACTTGTTCGCACTCGCATCTCCCCGTATCCCTCTGCGCTATGTCTGATGCCTCCGCCCGTCCACCTAAGCAGCACAGCACCAGTGCTAAGGGGAAGAAGAAGCCTAAATCTAAGCCCCTCCAAAATAAGAAACGAAAGCTCAAGAAGTTTAAAGGCGACGCCATCCCCCGTGGAAAAAAACCTCGTAAGTACTAACTCACATTGCGGCAGTAACTGTGGCATGAGCATCTTGCTCATGATTGTCCCTTCCTGGCGTTAGCCACTGACTTTCTCTTTTGCGTCCGCTTTACTAATAGGTCGAGAGCCAAGAAGGGCAGTCAGTGGCTAACGCCAGAGGATGTATTCACGAGCGAGACGCTCGTGCCACAGTCTTTATCACCGTAATGTGAGTATCAAGATATTAGACCGCGGCGAGCAGAACGATCTCAAAGAAAAGCGCGGAGTAAGGAGGGATGTTTGATCCACTGCCACGCTCCCCATAGGCGAGGTCCTGCGGAATGTAGAACTGGTATCTACTCCCTACGGTCATAAGAAGGAGCCCTTCCTGCCAACCTGCAATGACGGAGTCCAGGGGGAAGGTAGCAGCGCGGCCACGGTCATAGCTAGAGTCGAACTCGGTGCCGTCCATGAGCTTACCCTCATAGTTCACGCGGACGGTAGCGCCTGGCTCGCAATCACGGCCGTCACCTTGCTCGATGACCTTATAAGCCAGACCAGAGTCAGTCTGGGTCAACCCATGCTCCGCGACCATTTTTGCGATCCACTGGTCGCCCTCGACCTTAGCATGCTCTAGGCGCAGCTCGTTGACGATCTTAGTCGCCGTCATATACTCACGGAGACCGTAGTTACGGGCATCGTCCTCGGCCTTATCCTTCAGTGCTTGCTGAATGACAGCGGGAAGCAAGACGGGGTCTTCCAGTGCCTCCTGCCCGATCTTTAAGGCGAGTTTATATGAGACGATTTCTAAAGCCGTGTCGTTGTCCATGCGGGTATCCTTTGCTAATCCCGCCCCCTGTGCAAGTGGAAAAACACCTTTGGGCGAGCCTGAAGATGCTCGCAATTGTTCGCTTGCTTTCTAGTTTCTTTCCTTTAGAGTGTCCTAAAATTATGGTAACTCTTGCAGAGATCATTAAACGCTGGAGGCTGGAACGCCAGGGGCTATCTAGCGGAAAGAAACGGAAGGTCAATGAGGAGGACTCACTGAGCCGGAAGCTGGATGGTAGCCTCTACCTTCGTGCCGGCGTGTTTGCGCTGTTTCTGGTGGCGATGGCTGGAATGTGTGCCCAAATGTCCCGCTATGGGGTTTACCTACAGCCCACCCACCTGAAGATCTGGCAGACCGTCTTTATCGTCTTAGGCGTGATGACCGTCTTTGTGCTAAACCACCGCGAGAAGCTGCCTAAGTGTAGCCTCTTAGTGCTCACCTTTGGGGGGCTCTTCCTCCAAGTCTTTCTCGCCTGTCTCGCCGTTTACCTCTTTCAGTCCTACGGGAAGCCCCCGACCTTTGCGCTCCTCGTCACCCCTTACGCCCTGGTGCCGATGGTGCACTCGATCTTACTAGGACGCTGGCTGGGGATCTTTAGCGCCGTCTTCTCCGCGCTCCTGATGAGTATTCTCCTCCCCTCCCCCATGTCGGATGAGACCCTGATTATCGCTCTGGGCACGGGGCTCTCTGCGGTTTACTCCGCCCGTGGTATGTCTAAGCGACGTCAAATCTTACATGCAGGACTCATCTCTGGCGTCGTGATGCTCATCTCTGCTTGGGCGATGGAGGTGATCCCCCTACAGGTCTCGTCGCAGGAGGTCACGACCCGCCAAGTGATCGTGCAGAGCCTAATCGTGCTGGGAGTGGGGTATTCATCGGGGCTGTTTGTGGGCGGGATCTTACCGGCGCTAGAAGGGTTCTTCCGCATTACTACTAAGATGACCTGGATGGAGCTGGGCGACCTGAACCATAAGCTACTGCGCCGCCTACAGCTAGAGGCCCCCGGGACGTATCACCACAGCATGGTTGTCGCCAGTCTCTCAGAGGCGGCTGCCGAGAACATAGGTGCCAACGCCCAGCTCTGCCGGGTCGCCTCATACTTCCATGACATTGGTAAGATCGAGAAGCCAGACTACTTTATCGAGAACCAAGGAGACACCAACCCGCATGACAGCATCAGCCCAAACATGAGCGCCCTCGTCATCATCGCCCACGTAAAGGATGGCGTGGACATAGCAGTGCGCCATAAGCTGAACCCCGCGATTATTAACATCATCGAGGAGCATCACGGGAACTCCCTAGTGTACTACTTCTACCGAAAGGCACTGACCGCCCGTGACAGCATCATCGCCGAGGTAGAGGAAGGAAAGCGGAATGAAGAAGACGTACCCAACGTCCCAGAGAAAGGGTTCCGCTACCCTGGCCCGCGCCCACGCACTAAGGAATCCGGCATTATCTGCCTCGCAGACTCCATAGAGAGTGCCTCGCGCTCCATGAAGAAGGTCAGCCTCTCTAAGCTCCAGTCCATGATCGACGACATCGTCAACAACAAGATCAAGGACGGGCAGCTCGACCATTGTCCCCTCACCTTTCAGGAGCTAAACACCATTAAGGAGACCTTCGCCAACAGCCTCCGCTCTATGCTCCATAGCCGCATCGACTACCCAAAGGAGAATGAGGACGGCTCCCGTAAGAGCACCCGCGAACCAAAGCCGCCTACCGATCCAGAGACCAACGAGGTCCCGCCCTCTAAGCGCAAGGACCCACCGACCGTATCATCCCCCCGCCTCCTCGCCTCCCAGGAGAAGCAGTCCTAAGCCCCCCGCTCCTTTTACTATGTCCTTCCAGCTCAACACGGAGTACGCACCCGCAGGAGACCAAGGCCAGGCCATCGCCAAACTCGTAAAGTCGATCCAGGCGGGCAACCGCCACCAAACCCTCATGGGGGTCACTGGATCTGGAAAGACCTTTACGATGGCGAACATTATCCAGGAGCTGAACCGCCCGACTCTGATCATGAGTCATAATAAGACCCTAGCGGCACAGCTCTACTCTGAGTTTAAGACCTTCTTCCCCGATAACGCGGTCGAATACTTCGTCTCCTACTTCGACTACTACCAGCCAGAGGCATACATCCCACGCTCTGACACCTACATAGAGAAGGACTCCGCCGTGAACGACGAGATCGAGCGCCTGCGGCTCAGCACCATGGGGTCGCTCCTCACGCGCAGGGACACCATCGTGGTCGCCTCCGTGAGCTGCATCTACGGTCTAGGCTCCCCAGAGGACTACGTCGGAAGCATGGTTCCTATTCATGTAGGGCAGGAGATCGGGCGCGATGATTTCCTAAAGCACCTCGTAGACCTGATGTTCGAGCGCAATGACGTCGACTTTGCCCGTGGACGCTTTCGCGTGCGGGGTGATGTCGTCGACATCCACCCAGCCTACCTGGAGAAGACCGCGATTCGGGTCGAATTCTTTGGTGATGAGATCGACCGCATCTCAGAGATCGCCCTCCCGGGCGGCGGCACCATGGGCACGCCCGAGAGCTACACCTTCTTCCCCGCTAAGCAGTTCGTCACCAACAAGACCACCCTCCGCCAAGCCATGCGCGCCATCCGTGCAGAAATGACCGACTGTGTCGACCGGTTTGAGAAAGAAGGACGCCTCATCGAGGCGCAGCGCCTCAAGATGCGGACCGAATACGACCTAGAGATGATGGAAGAACTAGGGTATTGCCAAGGGGTAGAGAACTACTCCCGCCACCTCACCGGGCGCGAGCCGGGCGAGACACCCTACACGCTGCTAGACTTCTTCCCAGATGACACCCTCCTACTGGTGGATGAGTCCCATGCCACGCTCCCGCAAGTGCGCGGCATGTACGAGGGCGACCGCTCGCGTAAGACCACCCTAGTAGAGCACGGATTCCGCCTCCCCAGCGCCTTAGATAACCGCCCCCTTAAGTTTGACGAGTTCCTCTCCTGCACGAACCAAGGCGTATATGTCAGCGCTACCCCCGGCCCCTTTGAGCTCGCTAACTCCCGCCCCGATGTGAAGGACTACATCCAGATCGCAGGTAAAGACGGGCAGGGCGTAGACCCGTTCATTATTAGAAAGATGAAGCTCACCCCCTCTGGGAATGCGGAACCCATCTCCGATTTTGATCCCGTCCAGAGAGGGCGCCAGCTCATCGTAGAGCAGATCATTCGCCCCACCGGCCTGCTCGACCCAGAGCTCACCCTCCGCCCCCTCTCAGGTCAGATCGATGAAACCATCGAGCTCTGTCGCCAAACCGTAGAGCAACACGAGCGCGTCCTCATCACCACGCTCACTAAGCGCACCGCAGAGGACCTGGCAGACTACCTAAAGGACACGGGGCTAAAGGCACGCTACCTCCATGCCGACATAGACGCCATCGAGCGGGTCGAGATCCTGCGGGGCCTCCGGGCAGCCGAGTTCGACATCCTCATCGGCATTAACCTCCTACGGGAAGGGCTAGACCTCCCAGAGGTCTCGCTCGTCTGCATCCTAGATGCCGATAAGGAAGGGTTCCTCCGTAACGAGACCTCCCTCATCCAGACCGCAGGGCGCGCCGCACGGCATGTTAATGGGAAGTGCTACCTCTTCTGCGACACCGTCACCGACTCCA
>CAYWAG010000074.1:0-7385 GCA_964455925.1 uncultured Verrucomicrobiales bacterium
GTATTATTAATCCAGAATTATTAAATTAAAGATATGAATAAAAAAAGAAAAATATTTATGATGCTCATAGTTTTTATTGTATTATTCATGATTCTTTTTCTGCAAAGCGAAACTTTTAAAAAAAATGGGAGTGGTTATGAAATAAGTCAGCAAGATTTCAATAATGATTTCTTGCCAATTGCACATGAGAGTTTAAGCGATGAACTGATCATTGAGAACTCACTATCTCAACTAAAGAAAGACCCTAAATTTGAAACTACGCGCCCTATGTGTTTTTACGGATAAGCCATGTATTAGGGCAATAAACCTGCTGAAGGAGCTGAAATAGTTTTCGCATGGAACGAGATGGGAAATCCTGACTATCGCAAGAAAAGTGTTTTTTCGGATGAGAATGGCAAATTCACATTAGAGCGAGGATTGGCTACAGGGAAATTTATATCTGTTCTGAAAATAAATAAAGAAGGTTATTTTTGGAGTTCGGATTATTTTAGGTCATCCTTCGATGCACCTTGTTCGGTCATTTCTCGTTGTCCATATCTCATCCTCTCTCGGCTTACTGCCATGGCAAGTTCGCGCACTCTTAGAATACCGAAGTAGCGCACCCTCCTCTTACTACTTGTCCAGATTATAAAAACACTAATTTATATAATCACCTCCTCACCTTTATTTTGGAATTCTCAACTAGAAGGAGTGTTTAAAAACTCGGGTGAAGTTCAAAAACGATACTCAGATAAGCACGAGGATGCACGCAAGAATTTTGATGGAGAAGATTATGCTGAATACATATGGATGACGTCTATCTCACCAAGAGTAACAGACTTCGCGACAGGGTCTTCCCTGGCCTCGTATCATTTGACGAACTCTGAAAAACTCTGCCCTGAGGCACATTGTCTCTTGCCAAGGCGCAGATGTCCACCTAGCTTTACCCGTAACTGGAGAGCGGGGCTAGTAGAGTCGGCTTGCCGTCATGCTTCCCCCACTCCCCATTCATCATTGAATAGTAACTTATAGAATATTATGGCATTCGAACTCCCAGAACTCGGCTATGCGTATGACGCCCTTGAGCCTCACTTTGACGCCCGCACCATGGAAATCCACCACAGCAAGCACCACGCTGCATATGTCGCTAAGACAAACGCCGCGATCGAGGGCTCTGCTCTAGAGGGGAAGTCCATCGAGGAACTCATCACTAGCCTGGACTCTCTCCCTGCAGATGTTAAGGGTGCGGTCCGCAACAATGGTGGCGGTCACTACAACCACAGCCTCTTCTGGAAGACACTCGCTCCTGGTGGTGCCTCTGAGCCTTCTGGTGAGCTCGCTGATGCGATCACAGCTGCCTTTGGCTCCTTTGACGCCTTTAAAGAAGCATTCGCAAATGCTGCTGCTACTCGCTTTGGCTCCGGTTGGGCATGGCTCATTGTTAAGGAAGATAAGTCCGTAGCGGTCGTATCTACCCCTAACCAAGACTCCCCTCTCATGGGTGCGGCGGCTGATGCATGTGGTTGCACGCCGATCCTGGGCCTCGATGTCTGGGAGCACGCTTACTACCTGCACTACCAAAACCGTCGTCCAGACTTCATTAACGCGTTCTGGAACGTCGTTAACTGGGACGTCGTAGCCGCGAACTTCGCGCAAGGCTAATCCCCCTCCCCTGTAAGCCTCCGTTACCGAGGCTCAACAGACAGTTCACCGGCCTGATGTTACCCAACGTCAGGCCGGTGTAGTTTTTTAGGCAGCCCTGAGTAGTTGCCAAATGGTATTACACGGGCACTCGTTCTACTCGTTCCCAGATCATGACTATTTCCTTTCCGTGTCTGCCCTTATAGGCCTGTTGGGGGCGATATTTCTGGACGAGGCGGAAGGCGGGGCTGAAGAGAGAGTAGATCTCTGGTTCTGAACTCTGATAGGGTGGTCCGACTGTGGGGTCATCTTCCTCCCGGGGAGTCAGGAAGATGATCGCGACCCACAGCCCACCGATGGGCAGGAGGCGCGCGCAAGCCTCTGCATACGCTCCCCGTAGCGCTGGATCAATCGCGCAGAAGCAGGTGTGCTCAAAGATGCTGCCACAGTCTGGATAGTCCGCGCGTGTAGACTGGAGGAAGTCCACCTCACAGAACTCTAAGGACGGAAAGGTCTCTGCTGCGCTCAGAGCCTGTGCCTGACTGATGGCAGTGGGTGCTAGGTCCATCCCGATGATACGGTTATGCGGTAAGGCATGAGCGAGGGCGCGAGCATCATGCCCGCGTCCACAGCCGGGGACGAGGACTGCACCTGTGCCCCAGTCACAGTGTCGCTGTGCGAGTAGCTCCAGGAGCGGCGGCGCAGGAGCACCCTTATCCCAGGGAGTATCCTGTTGCTGATAGCGGGCTTCCCAACTCATTTAGGACAGGGGGGAACAGGCTAGAGGAGAATACATATGATCCGGGATGGGACAAGGGGGGCGAGGCTTATGAGCCAACGGCGAGGACACTGTCTCTATCGATCCCACGTAGCTCAAAGGCACGGATGATGGTGTCTTCGATCAAGTTGTTCGGGCAGGAAGCTCCTGCTGTTACCCCGATGACGATGGGTGCTTCCTTGTTGAGGATGTCGCCGTAACTGCCTTCTACGATCTTGTTCTGATGGAGGTCAAAGTGAACGATGGTCTCTAGGGAGTGTAGGCACTCCGCACTGTTGATAAAGAAGGAAGGGAGCTCCTTCTCCCCAATTTCGACCAGGTGTGAAGTGTTAGAGCTGTTATATCCACCCACTACTAGGAGGACATCCATAGGGCGTTCTAGCATCCCAAAGAGGGCGTCCTGCCGCTCCTGGGTGGCGCCACAGATGGTATCAAAGACCTTAAACTTTTCTGGTGAGCCATCACGTGCAACGATCGCATCGCGGATTAGGCCTTGGATCTCCTCCGTTTCGCTCTTCAGCATTGTAGTTTGGTTCGCTACCCCCACGCGGTCTAGGTGTACCTCAGGATCAAACCCATCAGAGGTCTTGCCGTCGAAGTATGCCATAAAGGCCTCCTTATCGCCACCATTGGTGAGGTAGTCCGTAAGGACAGCGACATCTGCCAGGGTAAGGACGACTAAGTATTGCCCATCCTTATCTGGCCCCAGAGCATGAGAGGCGGTGGCGCGAGTTTCCTCATGTCCGGACTTTCCGTGAATGATGGATGTAATGCCATCCTTAGCATACGACTTCACACGACGCCAAACCTTCATGACATCTCCACAGGTCGTATCGACAATCTGCGCGCCTTGTTCCTGGATCTTCTCTACATAGGAGACGGGCGCACCAAAGGCGGGAACGATGACGACATCATCTTCGGTCAGGCGATCATAGTCGTCTGTAAGCTCCTTCCAGGGCAGGGAGACGATGTTCATCTTTTGTAACTGTGCGTTTACCTCTTGGTTATGGATGATCTCCCCGATGAGGTAGATGTTGTTCTCTGGAAACACGCGGCGCGAGGCGTAGGCGAGGTCGATCGCACGCTCAACCCCATAACAAAATCCAAACTTCTGGGCTAAGCGGACGGTGGTGTTCCCGATCGTTAACTGGTTGCCACGAGACTTCAGGAGGTCGACTACCTCGGACCGGTAGTGCTCTTCTACTTCCGCTTGGACCTTAGCCATCACATCTGGGCGACGGACGTTTACACGCTTTTTCTTAACTGGCTTATCGCTCATTCTGCCATGACCCTGCATCACATGTCACTATCCGTCAAGGGAAAGGAGTCGCACCTAGCGGGATCCTCCTTGGCCATTACTAACGTAGGCAGAGAGTTTTAGATTGCCCCGCAGGCGGATCTCCTGTTCCTTATGGGTATGAGATATACTGAACGCTTATCAAAACGTATTCAGACAGTGGGTGCCCCTCTTTGTGTGGGCTTAGATCCTAGACCGGAGCGCTTAACTGGAGGGCTGCCAGAGGTAGAGGCGCACCTCCAGCAAGTGATCGAGCAGACCACGGAGTATGCCGCTGCCTTTAAGCCGAACTTGGCTTACTTTGAGGCGATGGGGCTAGAGGGACTGTCGATGCTAGAGCGTGTGATCGACTTTATTCCTGCGGAGGTTCCCATCGTGCTGGATGCTAAGCGTAGTGACATTGGTGAGACGCAACGGTATTATGCTAAGGCATACTTCGAGCACTATAAGGTGGACTCCGTTACCTTGAACCCGTTTATGGGCTTTGATAGCATCGAGCCGTTTCTGGGCTATGAAGGTAAGGGCGTATATCTCCTGGCTCTGACTTCAAACGCGGGGAGTGCCGACCTGATGCGTAAGGAGGTCGAGGGACGACCGATGTATCTGCATGTTGCAGACTTTGCCCAACGCGCGCAGGACTACCCCACCGATGTTGGGTTCGTCATGGGGCTGACCAACCTGGGGATAGATGAGGTCGCCCTCTTCCCTGATTACCCGCTGCTGGTCCCCGGTCTAGGTGCGCAAGGCGGAGACCTCTCCGCCCTTACCGCCGGAGCGCAGCGCGTAGCGCCAAACTTAGTCAACGCCTCCCGCGCCGTCCTCTTCCCTGAGCAGGGCACACATGCGGAAGCCGCGGCCGCCTGCGCTGCCCAGCTAAAGGCGCTGATTTGAGTTACTAGAACTTATCCTGTAAGTCCGGGAAGTCCAGCATGCGGCGGCGCGCCATATCGAGGGCTTCTTGGCTGACGACAAACTTAAAGTTCTTGCGCGTGCGTCTGTGATGACGGCGCACCACGTAGGTCGGGTGGTCATACTGCGCTAGGGCGATAAAGACGGTGCCTACGGGTAACTCCTCGGTGCCGCCGCCCGGCCCCGCTATCCCTGTGATCGCCAGGGCGAAGTCATCATTGGACAACTCCAGCGCGCCCTCCGCCATCGCGATGGCGACCTCAGGGCTCACTGCTCCATGCTCTTTGATAAGTTCCTCTGGGACACCGAGCAGGGCAGTCTTAGATGCATTCGAATACGTGACCACACTTTGGTCAAAGGCTGCGGAGGCTCCCGCCTCATCGGTCAGGCGACTCGCTACATACCCTCCTGTGCAACTCTCTGCGATGGCGAGAGTGTGCCCATCTTCCTCGAACAGATCGATGATTACCTGCGCCATGTTCTTACCATCATCACTGATGCAATACGTCCCAAAGGTTTGCTTCAGGATCTTATCCCCTTCTGCGACCGCGAGCTCACTCCCGATCAAGCGGCAATCCACTTCGCCAGGTCGTGCACAGTATCCATATTCCAGATCTGGCACGGCTTGCAGCTCCGCATCCACCCCTTGGTGAAAGTCACTCTCCCCGATGCCTGTAAACTTTAGGGTCTTAAAGCCCTGCGGGACATTCCCCCCTACCAGCCCACTGAGGCGCGGTGCGACCTCGTTCTTAAACATAGGGTAGAGCTCATGCGGTGGTCCCGGTAGGAGGAAGAGCGCGCACCCCTTCCCGATCCGAGGGGGGACATAGACACCTGGAGCCGTGCCATTTGGGTTTGGCATGATTTCAGCACCCACGGGGAGGAGGGCTTGCTTACGGTTAGCCTCTGCCATATCGTAGCCGCGGATAGAGAAGTATTCCTCTATCGTGCGCATCGCGTGCTCATCCATTATGAGCTCCCGCTCTAAGATTTCTGCCACGATCTCACGGGTAATGTCATCACTGGTAGGTCCTAGTCCGCCAGTGATTAGGATCGCATCACTGCGCTCTAGGGCTCCGCGTAGCTCCTGCCCGATGGCATCCCCATCTGGCACTGTAGACTGTCGCTGCACTCTTAAGCCTAGCTCGAACAAGGCCTGCCCAAACCAAGCCCCATGCGTATTCATGGTCGTCCCTAAGAGTAGCTCGGTTCCTGTGTTGATTACTTCTATCCGCATATCTTCCCACTGATACCCCATCCCGCTGGATGCGCTAGAAATTTCGTGAGAATTCGCGGTTCAAAGCCGAATTCCAGTGTACGCTTGTTTTTCCCGCTCCCGTCTTTGATCACCCTCGCTAGCCTGCTCGATCTTTTCCCTTGCTTCTGTGCGCGGGGAAACGTATGTTTCTCTCACACTCATGTCCGCTTTATCTCTAGACCTCGAATCTGAAATTCTCCGTTTAAAAGAAGAAAAGAATGCCGTCATTCTTGTCCATAACTACCAAATTGGTCCCATTCAAGACATTGGGGATTATGTTGGGGATTCGCTCGGGCTGGCCCGTGCGGCACAGGAGTCTGACGCGGATGTCATCGTCTTCTGTGGGGTCCACTTTATGGCAGAGACCGCCAAGATCCTGAACCCATCTAAGACCGTTATCCTACCAGATGCAGACGCCGGCTGCTCCCTAGAGACGAGCTGTCCTGGTCCTGAGCTAGAGGCATTCCTCCAAGAGAACGCAGAGAAGAACTACTACGTCATCGCTTACATTAACTGCTCTGCCCATGTGAAGGCGCTCTGTGATGTGATCTGCACCTCCGGAAATGCGGTCAAAATCGTCGAGCAAGCCCCTGCGGATCGCCCGATCCTCTTCGTTCCTGACCAGAACCTAGGCGGCTGGGTGATGGAGCAGACGGGTCGTAAGATGGATCTGTGGCAGGGGTCATGCTATGTCCACGTAGAGTTCACCCGTGACTCGATCCAAAAGATTAAGGATGAATATCCAGACGCTGCAGTCGTCGCGCACCCAGAGTGCCCTAAGGCAGTGCGCCTCCTGGCAGATGAAGTCTGCTCTACAGAGAAGATGATCTCCTTTTGCCAAAACAGCCCTAGCAAGGACATCATCGTCGTCACGGAGAGCGGCATGCTGAACCGCCTACGTAAGGAGGCCCCAGATAAGAACCTCATCCCAGGGCCGACCGAGCACTGCGCCTGCGCGGACTGTAAGTTCATGAAGATGAACACGATGGAGAAGCTCTATGACTGTCTAGATACACTGGAGCCTCGGGTGGAAATGGATGAGGACCTCCGCCAAGCCGCTGAGGCATCACTCCTCCGGATGTTAGAGCAGAGCTAGTCTCTCTCCCTGCCCCGATCTATACGCCGCTCCACGCGCAAACGACCTCACCGATACAATATTGATGGATTCTGCTCGCTCCTCTCTCCGTGCTGATAAGTGGCTCTGGGCTGCTCGCTTCTTTAAAACGCGCAGCCAAGCAACGAAGGCCTGCGAAGGGGGGAAGGTGAAGCGAGACTCCGACTCCATCAAACCCTCTACCGCACTGAAAGTCGGAGATCGCCTCACGATTCCTGCTCATGAGGCGACCTACCAGCGTGAGATCACGATCACCCAGATCATCGAGAAGCGGGTCTCCGCTGCCCTAGCGCGTGAGACGTATGAGGATCACACGCCTGATGCCGTCGTCCAAGAAGCACGCGAGATCGCGCGTGAACAGCGACGCCTCCGCCAAGAAGGAGACCAGGGAAGGCTCACCAAAAAACGC
>CAYWAG010000075.1:0-7228 GCA_964455925.1 uncultured Verrucomicrobiales bacterium
CCGCAGTTAGGAAAACCACAATACGAAGGATAGCCCCTAGGCAAAGGCACAGAGAGCTTCATTTATTTCGATCGAATAATTCAATCTAAATTAAATATTCATACCTCATTAAGTCAAGCAAGGGTTTTGAAAGACATTGGATTACCTTCACCTACTGGGTGAAAGCGTCCGATTGCGAAAATCAACTCCAAATCCTACAGACCCATGGGGGCGGTGGCGGCAGGTAGCTCTGGCGATAAGTCTGGCACCATTGAATAGAGGGTGACTGGCTCGGAGACCTTCTTCAGATCCGCACGGAAGTCCGGAGTCGCAGGGCGCAGACCGTTACGCTCATCAGAGAGGAACAGGACGAGCACCTCTTCCCCGTATTGGTCGAGAAACTCCTCTATCCCGTATTTATCCGTAAGCGTGGTCGTCTTAATAATGTGACTGCGGCTAAACTTAGCAGAGAGCTCGCGGAAGGTCGCCGCGCGGGAGAAGCAGATGCGCGCGCGCTTATCTTGCGCCACGGCCTTAGAGTGGTGATGTAGGGTGTCTTCCGGCGAGACTTGCCACACATTCTTACGCCCAAAGGTGTGGATGTATTCGATGGATGCCAGAGAGTTAATCTCGTCGTTAGGGGTAGCGGCTACAAGCTGACCAATGCCGCCGAACTCGATCTCGTGCTCCGCGTATTCGGAGAGCACATTGGCACGGATCGCAGGCACGCCCTTAAGCTTAGCCTCGGCGATGCGCTCGTACTTCGTATCTAACAGGAGGACATTATGCCCATCCTTCACCAGCGCACTTGCGACCTCTACGATCCAGCTCTCTGCCCCCGCAAAGAGTACCCCATCACTCCTCCCAGCTGTCACGCCGAGCTTTTTAGCCAATGGCAGTGCGAGGAGTCCGTAAACCAGAACGGTGCCGATGATACAGAGAAACACTAAGGGCACGAGCTGGTGTGCCTGCTCCGCCACGACTAGGGGCATCTTCCCATCATCCGCCGCGTGCTCAAACTCTAGCGCAAAGACAGAGGTCACCGCAGCCGCCACGATCCCGCGCGGAGCGAGAAAGGAGAGAAAGGTGCGCTCCTTCATATCCGTCTTTCGCGAGAAGAGCATAGCCCCATAGACCGAGATCGGACGAATCACGAGAATGAGCGCGCCCAGGAGAATCAGCCCTGGCACGAGCACCTCCTGCATGGCTTGTAGCTCGATCCGCCCAGAGAGGAGAATAAAGAGGAGCGAAATAATCAGGACTTGGAGGTTCTCCTTAAACTCGATGATGTGGCGGACAGATACCGACTTCTGGTTCACTAGCGCCATTCCCAGCACCGTAACGGTGAGGAGTCCAGATTCCTTCTGGATCGCATCAGCAGCGGCAAAGGAACCCGCAACGACTGCGAGGAGAAAGACGCTGTGGAGAAAGTCCGGGATCAAGTGCCGCTTCAGTAAGAACAGGAGGAACTTAGCGAGCACGAGGGGAAAGACCACCCCTGCCCCGAGGAGCTTAAGCCCGATAAAGAGGTACTCACTCTTCGCATAATCGCTCCACCCCAGCAGGGCTACCTCATAGACCAGAAGGGCTAAGATCGCCCCAATAGGGTCCACCACAATGCCCTCCCACTTCACGATGCTGGAGATCTTCTTAGAGGGCTGCACCACCCGTAACAGTGGCGCGACCACCGTAGGGCCGGTAACTGTCAGGATCGCCCCGATCAGTGCCGATATCTCCCAGGTAAAGCCGAGCAGAAAGTGCATGAGACAGAACGTCAGGAGAAACCCGATCATGACGGTAAGGGTGCACAGCCGGATCACGGGGGTTCCCGCCTCCTTGAGGTCAGAGAACTTCAGCGTCATCCCGCCCTCAAACATGATAATGGACACAAAGATTCCTACGATCGAAAGCAGTGTCCCCTCAGGGATAAAGTCATCGATCTTCACCCCCGTGGTAATGGAGAGACCGAACCCAAAGGCAAGAAGGAGCAAGATCGAAGGCGTCTTCATCCGCCACGACCCCCACTGGGCGATAATTCCAAGCACTAAAATAATAGCAAAGTAAGACAACGCAGACATGTGCAGCTAGTTAAGGGCAGTTCCATGCGGCGATGCACTGAAAAACTTCACCTATTTTTCTCTGGGGGTAACTATTCAGGTGGGGCTGAAAGGAGTGGTTAACCGCGAAAGCCGCTAAATTGCGCTAAAAAGAAATGATATGATTGCATTATCAAATCGAGTTTTCTTGTAGTTTGCTTTATGGAAGGCGCAGGAGCAACAGGGGTGAGTGGGCGTCAATTCTGTGGATTCTTGCTCTGTTGCTATTCTGGTTCACTCTAATATACTCGCGTGGTACGTAATACGATGAGGCACTAACAGCAGGTTTAAGCCCCTCTCTGTTTAGCGCAATTTAGCGTCTTTCGCGGTTTCAATATCCTGCCCCCCACCTGAATAGTTACCTCTGGGGAATCCATGCCCCTATGGAAAAAGGCAGGAATAAATGCTTTACTGATGGCGCGCCGAGTCATTTAGTATATGAACACTATGTCACGTTCCTATTCACTTGAGACTCGCCCGACTGGGGGGCGGTTTTCCCTCGACTACCAGAAGGAGTTGAATGCAGAGCAACTTGCAGCCGTAACTTCACGGCCTGGACCCGCGCTGGTCATTGCAGGAGCGGGGTCTGGAAAGACGCGCACTCTCACGTATCGAGTCGCCTATCTGATCGAAAAGGGGATCGACCCTAAGAACATTCTCCTCCTGACGTTTACGAACAAGGCATCCAGAGAGATGTTAGAGCGGGTGCGGGAGTTAATCCCCGTGGATATTTCTGCGCTCTGGGGTGGGACGTTTCACTCGATTTGTAACCGTATTCTACGCCGTCATGCGGAGGAGCTAGGGTTTACCTCCTCCTTTAGTATTCTCGACCGGGATGACCAAAAGAGTGTGCTCAACACGGTGCTGGCGGACTGTGACATTGACACGAAGGATAAGCGCTTCCCAAAGGCGGATGTGATCCTGACGATCCACTCACTGAGCTTAAACACCGGCACGGATGTCCCGACCATTATTCGCGACAGTTACCCATACTTTGATGACTGGACCGCCGAGCTCTGCGAGGTGACGAGCAAGTATCAGGATAAGAAGAAGCAGGTGAACTCCCTAGACTTTGATGACCTCCTGCTCATGACCGTGCAGTTGCTAAAGGAGAACGTGGAGCTACGTCAGCGCTACCAGCAGAAGTTCCAGCACATTCTGGTCGATGAGTTTCAGGATACGAACTACGTGCAGAGCAGCCTCGTGAACCTGCTAGTAGCTGGGCAGCAGAGCATTATGGTCGTGGGTGATGACGCCCAGTCTATCTACTCTTGGCGGGGTGCTGATATGGAGAACATCCTGGGCTTTCCGCAGGCATACCCAGAGGCGAAGGTCTTTCGCATCGAGTCAAACTACCGCAGCGTCCCTGAGATCCTAGAGCTGTCTAACACCGCGATTAAGGCGAACCGCAAGCAGTTTGAGAAGAGCCTGCGCGCCCACCGGCAGGGAGGCAGTGCCCGCCCCGCCCTCGTGGCACTCGATGACCCCGCCACGCAAGCCCAGTTTGTCGCCCAGCGGATCCTAGAGCTCCGGAACGAGGGGATCGAGCTGGAGGAAATGGCAGTCCTCTACCGCGCCCACCACCAGTCCATGGAGATCCAGATGGAGCTCACGAACCGTGATATCCCCTTTCAGATCACCAGCGGTCTGCGCTTCTTCGAGCAAGCGCATATTAAGGATGTCTCCGCCATTATTCGGTTTGTCGTGAACCGCCGTGACGAGGTCAGCTTTAAACGCATGGTGCTGATGTTACCTGGGATCGGGAATGTGGGGGCAGAGAAGCTGTGGCAAGCCTGGATCAGCACGGGCTGGCACCTACGGGAGGAACTCCCGCCTAAGCTCTCAGACATCTTCATGAGTATGCGCCCTCCTAAGAAGGCCCTGACCGCCTGGGAGCAACTCGCCTTTACCCTAGATGAGCTCGTCACGGGGGGAGAGTATGCACGCCCCTCTAACATGATATATTCCATCCTAGAGGGCGTGTATGAGGACTACCTGCAAGCCAGCTTCGATAACTATGAGCAGCGGAAGCAGGACATCCAGCAGCTCATGACCTATGGCGAAGGGTTCGATGACATCATGGAGTTCCTCGCCCAGCTCTCGCTCATGAGCACGGTGGACGGCGCCCCCACGGGAGACACCTCTGTCCCCGATGATGAGAGCGTGGTGCTGAGCTCTATCCACCAGGCTAAGGGCCTAGAGTGGAAGGTCGTCTTTGTGGTTTGGCTCACAGACGGCATGTTCCCGAATGGGCGCATCCTGGATGCCGATGACCAAGACGCCCTAGAGGAGGAGCGCCGCCTCTTCTACGTCGCCATCACGCGCGCAAAGGACGAGCTCTATCTCACCTACCCGATGATTAATCCTAAGAGCTTTCGGGGCGAGATCGTGCAAACCCCGTCCAGCTTCCTAGATGACTTCCCGCGCGAGCTCGTAGAGGAGTGGAACGTCCGCAGTGCGCCCAGCTGGGATGACCCGTTTGATGACGACCCATTTTAGTCAACAGGACTGGACATGTCCTCCAGACACTTCGTGATCAGGCTCGCATCCATCTCGTGAACATCGATGCCCTGTCCGAGGTCGGTGAGCAGCATGATGGTGAGGCGCCCGCCTAGGTGCTCGCGGAACTCGTCTAAGCCATCCAGTATGGCGAGGTTACCCGTATCGACAGAGCGCACGCCAAAGGCGGAATCCCAGAGAGGTAACTGTAAGGCGGTGAGCACGGCGATGACGCGCTGCCCTTGCTCCTCCGTGAGGTAGCCGATCTCGACGGCGTAGAGGGTATCCAGCACGATGCCGACGGAGACGGCTTGTGCATGGGAGAGACGAAAGTCCGAGAGTTGCTCTGCCTTATGCGCGGCCCAGTGCCCGTAGTCCAGCGGGCGGCTAGATCCCATCTCAAAGGGGTCTCCTCCCTCAGCTATATGACGGGCATGCAATGTAGCGGAGCGCTCCACACACTCCTCGAGCACGGCGGGCTGTAGCGCGGCGAGAGCCTGCGCGTTCTGCTCGATCCAGGAGAAGAAGTCTCCATCCTTGACCAGCGCGACCTTCACTGCCTCTACGAGCCCTTCTCGGCAGAGCTGGGCAGGCTGGGTGTAGAGGTAGCGGAAGTCATTGACGACAGCATAGGGCACGGCAAAGGCCCCGAGGAAGTTCTTCTTCCGGTAGAGGTTGATCCCGTTCTTCACCCCCACTCCAGAGTCATCTTGCGAGAGGGTCGTGGTGGGAAAGCGGACGAGCCGAATGCCACGGTGGGCCGTAGCAGCTGCGAACCCGATGACATCGAGAAACGCTCCCCCGCCGATCGCCCACACATAGGAATGACGATCAATCTTAGCGCGCTCGATCGCATCCATCGCCTCCCGACACACAGTCTCTGAGCGCTTACAATACTCGCCCCCCTCAGCGCGCACCACGCCCGCTAGGGTTAAGGACGGGACGGAGGCGAACCATTGCTGTAGCTCACGCTCGATGTGAGGAAAGTGCCTGAAGAGCTCGTTCTCGATAAAGACGATCACCTGTGCGTCATCATCATCGGCGAAGAGCGCGGCGAGGCAGGGGTTAGCAGGATCCAGCACCTCCTTACTAAAGCGGATGCGGTGCTGAAAGGTGACGGGAATCGTTAGATCGAGGGCAGACATGAGGGGGGAGAGATAGATAATAAAAATACGTTAACGGAATTCGATGCGATGTGCTCCGGGCTGGACAAACTGAATGTTGTAGGTACGTGACCAGGAGTTAGTCTGCTCATCAAAGGTCATCTGATAATCATCATGCCCATAGATGGCTTGCCCCAATGGCTGCCCGTTATGCAGGAGGGTGCCCACGGTGGGGTCGGTCAGTCCACTGATGGTTACGGGGGTGTATTTGTAATGCCCACCTTGCACTTCTAGCACCGCCTTGTTGCCCTGTGCTTGCACCCGAATGTCGGGGATGACACGCACGAGTTGCCCCTCTAGGGCCTTGGCATGATGCTGGTGTACGCGTGCCTCCTTCTCCATGAGTTCACGCCGGTTCAACAGTTCTCCCGCAGCGGTCTTAAAGTGCTCGTTCGGCCCGTAGTAGTCGGCGATGTTTTGTGGTGGTAGGAGGTAGTCGATCACCGCTGTGATGCGGTCCCCCTTCTGGAGCTTGACGCGCTTTCCGGGCAGGGTGATGTCGGCTTGGGTCGGGCTGTCAGCATTATTCTTATGCCCGGTGCGGCGGGTGCGGAGCTGTGGCTCTACGGACTGCCCACCCACGGTGGCAGACCAGTGACGGATCACGATCCCACGGGTAGATAGCCCCCCCGTAGCCCCATACTTAGAGGCGCGCTCCGTCGCGTGCATAGAGACCCAAGGGTGCTTACCACTGAGAGGGATCTGATGCCAGGCGGTGGCAGCGGCGGCTTCTGCAGCAGCGGCCTCTGTGAAACGCTCGGTGTAGATGCCGTCCTCGTTCCCCCAGGCGATCTTACGCTCCAGCGGGTCGTTATAGTGGTCTGCGCCCAGCTGGAAGATAGCACTGCGCTCTAGCTCCAGATCCTGATGTATGTCCAGGGTCAGAGCGTATGTGACCCGTGCCATATCGTTGGTGCGACCGAGAGCGGTGCGGATCTCAAAGGTCGCCTCCTGCGCACCCAGCACGCCACTGTAACGCGTATCTGTCAGGCACGGCCCAGGGGAAATGTAGGCACCCCGCACCATGGAAGATGACAGGCGCTCCCCGCCTGGACGCTCCAGACGGAAGAAGTCTGCCCCCCCCATATTATGTGGCCACGTCCATTGGCGCCCGTTCTTAGAGACCACCATCAGAGGACGCATATCAGTAATGAAGCTATCACGGTGCGCGCGGGTCGGCTCATAACAGAACGTCTCCCCCCAGGCGCCTAGTGCAGACTCCTCCCACAGCTGGTTCGTCCCCCAGCCGATCAAGCTGAGCTGAGCATGACTCGCCGCTGGTAGCCCGCCCCAGTGGCTGTGTAAGACGCGTAACTCATAGCGCTGCGTCGCCCCCGCCGGAACCGACAGACTGGTAAACCCTCGGAACCAGGATGAGTCCTCTGGAATCACCCCAAACTTTCCATCTCTGTGCCAGTTCTTAGACAGCTGGATGGGCTGTCCTGTAGGACGCCCCTGCGGATCACATAAGATCGCAGACACCCCAGTAAT
>CAYWAG010000076.1:0-7199 GCA_964455925.1 uncultured Verrucomicrobiales bacterium
GTCAGACCCCAAAGGGGTCGCGCGGCAGTTTGCGAAGCTGGAGCAGAAGGCACGTGAGAAGAGCGCGGACTTAGAGTCACGCCAGGATGATGCCGCGCTGAAGCGTGCCATCGCCGAGCTGGCGCGCTCCTCCTCACCACAGGCTCGCGATCTCGCTAACGCGCTAAAGAATATGGACAGTAAGCAGGCGCGCGAGAAGCTACAGGCCCTCATGCCGCAGCCGCTAAAGAAGGATACTAAGCCCCTCACGAAGGAGGAGATCGCGGCGCTAAAGAAGCAGCTAGCGCAGCTGCGTGAGGCGACCATGCGCATGGCTAGCGCAGCGAGCCAAGGCAGTGCCGCGCAGGGTGGGGAACTCTCCCAGCAAATGTTAGAGCTGGATGCGCACTCTAAGCGGCTGGAGGAGCTGCTAAAGCAGCTGGAGCTGGCACAGCAACGCAGCGGAAAGTGTGACTCCCAGGCGTTTAACGGGGAACTGGCGCGCTGTAACTCGCTGTGTGAGAGTATGGCAGATCGCTGGCGCCGCCTATTAGCGCGGCAGAATGCACGAAAGCGGCTAAAGACGATGCGTGAGAACCTCACAAAGGCGCAGTGCTACAGCCTAGGGCAGTGCCAGAGCCTCACACTACAACAATGTAAGGGCGGGAAGAAGCCCGGCACCGGGGTGCAGGATAACGGCCGTGCCCCTGGACAGGAGTTACCAAAGGCGGATAACCTGACGCAGCTCAAGGGACAGCAAGGGACGGGGCCATCCCTGTCCACCGTCGAGGAGGCACAGAGTGGCGTGGGGATCTCTACGCGCCGCGCTACGGCGACGGCACGGGACTTCTCTCGTCAGTTAGAGTCCTTTATCGAGCGCGATACGGTGCCAGAGGAGCTGAAGTCTGGCGTGAAGGAATACTTCGAGCGCATCCACGAGGTGCAGGAGCGCAGCCAGTAGAAACATGAAGATTTATAAATGATATGGAACAGTTAGTAGAACACTTTCAGCAGACCTTTAAGGCTGTGCAGGAGGAAGTCTCCCGGTTTATCGTGGGGCAGGATGAGATTATTGAGGATGTCCTCATTAGTATTTGTTGCCGTGGGCATGTGCTCCTAGAGGGGGTGCCAGGTGTGGGTAAGACCTCTCTGGTCACGGCGCTCTCGCAGGCGCTGTCCGTGGACTGTAAGCGTATCCAGTTTACGCCAGACCTCCTGCCCAGTGATGTGGTCGGGACACAGGTGCTGGTGGATCAGGGGGATCGCCGCGTGCTGGAGTTCCAGAAGGGCCCCCTGTTCTGTAATCTCCTCCTGGCAGATGAGATCAACCGCGCTACGCCAAAGACGCAGTCTGCGCTCCTAGAGTCCATGCAGGAGCGTACCGCTACGGTCGCAAACGTTACTCACGCCCTGCCTGCTCCTTTCTTCGTCCTCGCGACGCAGAACCCTATTGAGAATGATGGGACGTATCCCCTCCCAGAGGCGCAGTTAGACCGCTTCTTCTTTAAGCTCCAGGTGGGGCTGCCCTCGCATGAGGACTTTGTCGAGATCCTGAACCGCACGGGAGGCAAGACTGCGCCGGAGGTGAAAGCCGTGGCAGGGGGGGACGATATCATTAAGATGGGGGAGACCCTGCGAGAGGTGCCGATCGCGCCGGAGGTGCAGGACTATCTCGTGAAGATCGTCCGTGGAACGCATCCGCAGAGCGAGGCGATCGACGATGTGCAGCGGTTTGTCCGTAATGGGGCATCGCCGCGAGCAGGGCAGGCGATGTTGTCGGCAGCACGGGCTAAGGCCCTGCTGGATGGGCGCTTCCATGTGGCAAAGGAGGATGTCCGCGCGGTCGCATCACAGGCTCTCCGTCACCGTATGATCTTATCCTTTGAGGGGGAGGCAGAGGGGATCCAGGCAGATGCCCTGATCAACCAGATCCTACAGCAGGCCTAATCCCCGTCCTCTATCACCATCCCATTCTACCGTTTTTCGTGTCCGCTTCCCTCACAGACCCTCAGTTTATCCAGCAGTTAGACGCCCTCTACCTGCTGGCGCGTCGTATCTTAGGCGGTAGCCTGCAGGCGGACCGCCGCACTCAGCGGAAGGGCAGCGGCATCGACTTTGCCGACTATGCCGAATACCAACAGGGGGACGACTACCGCGCGATCGATTGGCGCGTATATGCCCGGCTAGAGCAGCTCCTCGTGAAGCTCTTTGAGGTCGAGGAGGATACCACTATCTACCTGTTGCTGGATAGCAGCCCGTCGATGCACAGTAAGCTCCCAGAGGCGCAGCAGCTCGCCGCCGCCCTAGGGTACATCGGGCTACATAGCCTGGATCGCGTCGTGCCCTATGGGCTGTCAGACCAGCTTACGCCGATCATGGCTCCTGCTCGTGGACGGGCGCAGTCTTTACCGTTTCTCCGCGCCTTAGAGGCGACCGCTACCCACGGGGGAGATACGCGCTTTACCGCGTGCTGTAAGGCGCTGCAGGCACGGCACCGGCAGAAGGGGATGGTGCTGGTGATCTCGGACTTCCTGTATCGCGATGGGTTCGAGGATGGGCTCCGCCTCCTTAGCGGGGCAGGACATAGCATCCACTGTATTCAGATCCACGACACCGCAGATTTAGACTGCACCTGGCTGGGCGATGCGAACCTTACGTGCAGCGAGACGGGGCAAACGCAAAAGGTCACGATTACAGAGGCAAAGGCAGCCGCCTATAAGCAGGCGATGCAGGACTGGAACGACTCGCTGGATGACTACTGCCGCCGTAAGGGGATAGGGCTCGCCCAGATCACGAATGAAGATCCCTTTGACCAAGTGGTGCAGGGGCTCTTACGGAAGGGAGGGCTGGTCGGATGAGCTTCCTGACTCCTGTGTTCTTTTGGTCCTTCCTCGTGCTCATTCCGCTGGGCGCGGTGTACCTTATGCGCACCCGCCCGCGACGTCGGGTGACGAACGCGCTGTTCCTGTGGGAGAAGATCCTAGTGGAGAACGCCTCGCAGGTATGGCTGCGTAAGCTCCGTAATGTCCTCTCCCTCCTGCTCATGGCACTGGGGATGATCCTTCTGTGCCTCTCTCTGACCACCCCGCGTCCGCGAGATTATGACCCTAAGGATTTGCTCATCCTCATTGATACCTCTGCATCGATGCAGACTGTGGAGACGGGGGCACGTGCGCGTAGTAGGCTACAGCTGGCACAGGATCAGGTGCGCTCTTGGCTCCGCTCGGTGGAAGGCGGGACGCGCGTCGCGCTCGCCTCTGTGGACCAACAGCTGCAGTACCATTGCCACCTTACGGAGAACTCGCGCCTCGTTCACCGTGCTCTGGAGCACCTCACGCCGTCGGATGCTCCGCTCGCTTCATCGGCGCTGGATGAGGTGCGCCTCATCCTGGGGCTACAGTCCGCGGAGGAGGAGCGCCACTACCGCATCCTCTTACTGACGGATGGGGCCTCTGAGTTAGGAGAGATTCCGGAGGGGTTAGAGGTCGTCCGGATCGGGCAGACCTCTGATAATGTCGGGATCAGTGCGGCGGATTTACAGGCATTACCAGATGGAACGGGACGCCTGTTTCTCTCCCTCACCTCGGCTCGTGATGAGCATACAGAGGTGGAGGTCGTCCTCACGCATCTTGACACGGGAGTGGTCGCGCAGTTGATTACCGTGGGAGTGCCTGCAGGGCAGACGAAGAGTGCAGTCATTACACTGGATACCGTCTCAGAGGGGTTCTACTCCCTCCAGATCGACCACCAGGACCAGCTCCTAGCGGATAACACGGCGTTACTGGGGATCTCTCTTCCCCCTCCCATCCCCGTGGCGGTCTCTCTCCAGGACGCTTACTTTTACGAGCGCTGCCTCCAGGCATTCCAGACGGCGGATAACCTGTTACAACAAGTCTCTACAGAGGAGGCGCAGGTGATGATCTTAGAGGGGGCGATCGCAGGCAGTGCGCATCCTGCTCTGGTGATGACGCCCCAGCAGTCTCCAGACCTCGCCCCGATGGTCGGTGAGCTACTGCCCCCAGTAGTCGCTGAGCCCGTCCTGCCAGATCACCCTCTGCTCCGCCACCTCGTGCCAGAGCTACTCACTTTCCCTGGGGCGCGCGTGCTGGAGGCTCCGGACCAAGCGGTCGTGATCATGCGTGATGTTGGTGGCACCCCTCTGCTCTACACCGTCAGGGTACAGGGGCAACCCGTGGTCGTCATGAACTTCTCCCCCGCACAGCAGGACTTCTACCTGTCCCCGTGGTTCCCTGTGATGGTGCATAATGCGGCCCGCTTCCTGGGGCAGCGTGATGCGGATCTGCCCGCGGTCACTCAGGTAGGGCAGGCGGTGTCGGTCGCTACTGCGCAGGACGCATTGCACCAGCGCTACTACCCATTGCGCAGCGGTGAGCCGGTGGATTCTACCCTACCAGGAGGCGAGCGGCGTCTGACCGCCCTGGGGGGGTATCAGTTCTCGCAACCTACGCGCCCTGATGCGGACCAATATGTGGGCGCCGCCCTCCTATCCCGCGCAGATTCTGGCTCCGCTGCCGTGCCGGACGTAGATGGCGCTCTCCCTACCCTCTCCTCAGGCTTCTCCCTGGCCTGGTACCTCCTCGTCCTTGGCGCCCTCCTCTTTCTCACGGAGGAGCTGCTCTATCATCGTAGAAAGGTTGGTTAAATGATTCTCAGTAATACGCTCTCCCTCTGGTTCCTCCTGCTGCTCCTCCCTATGATTTGGGTGTGGAGACGCTCGCTTGTTGACCACTCTCGTGGGCTTAAGCTCGCCTCCTTTCTCCTCCGTTTACTGGCGTTTGGGGCGCTTGTGGTGGCGCTGTGCCGTCCCTACTGGCCGCAGGCGAACGATCGCCAGCATGTGATCTACCTCGTAGACGGATCCCAGTCGATCTCCCCAGACAGCATCCTGCAGGCGCAGGACTGGATCCAGCAGAGCCAGGAGTCACTGCGCTCCTCGGATACGTCACAGGCATTTCTCTTTGCCGATGGTCTTCAGCCGTTGGCCCCATCCGCGCTGGCGGAGTTTGCCCAGCAGGCACAGCAAGGCACGACGGAGAGTGACTTCCGCTCTGGCACGCGCCTGGCAGAGGCTCTAAAGGCGGTGCGTCTCGTCTTTCCTGCTGATGGTGCGAAGCGTCTCATCGTGCTCTCTGACGGGGTCGCCACTGGTGCCCCTGTCGCGCCGAGTCTAGCGCTCCTGGCACAGGAGCAGGTCGAGGTCTTCTTCCAGCCCCTCGCGTCACTGGCGCAGCCAGAGGCTACGGCCCTAAGCTTAGAGCCGATGTCAGGCTTTGCGTACCAGGGTGAGGTCATGCGCTTTCACGCTCAGCTCACCTCCACTGTGGATCAATCCGTGCAGGCGCGCCTCCTCCATCGCGGGGTCGTTGTCAGTGAGTCCTCCGTAGCGCTGGAGTCTGGGCAGGTGCAGACCTTTACCTTTGATACCGAGATGGTTACGCCTGGTGCCGACCTCTGGACGCTAGAGATCGTCCCTACGCAGGACTACTTTGCGATCAACAACCAAGTCTCTACCATCGTAAAGGTCAAGGGCATGCCGCGCTACCTCGTCCTGCACCAGAAGGAGAAGCTCATGAGCCCCTTCGTCCGTGCCATGAAACGCCAAAACATATTACTCGAGGTCCGAGGCGAGCATGGACTCCCGCAGACTCTGGCAGAGCTGCTCGCCTTTGATGGCATCATCCTGGCGGACGTCGCCGCCACCGCCTTCTCACTGGAGCAGATGGAGAACGTACGCCGCTATGTCACGGACTTTGGCGGAGGACTACTCATGCTGGGGTCTGAGAACTCGTATGGCTTAGGCGGATACTTTAAGACCCCCATCGAGGAGGTGCTGCCGCTAACCTCCCGCTATGAGAAGGAGAAGCAGAAGCCGAGCCTCGCGATGGTGCTAGTCATCGATAAGAGTGGCTCTATGGAAGGGCAGCCCATCGCCCTCGCGCGGGCCTCTGCCCTGGCTGCCGCCGAACTCTTGGGACCGAATGATCAGATCGCCGTCTTAGGCTTCTCCGGTGATGCGCACCTGATCTGTGACCTGACCTCCGCTAGTGACCAATCCACCATCGCCTCTGCCATTGGATCGCTCGCAGCGGGCGGCGGGACGAACCTAGAGCCTGCGATGCGGGCGGGACAGCTGATACTAGAGGAGGCCTCTGCCAAGGTGAAGCATATGATTATCCTCTCTGATGGGCAAACTGGAGGCTCCGGCTACCAAGCCCTCGCGCAAGAGATGGCTGATAGCCGGATGACTGTCTCTACGGTCGCCCTAGGGGATGGTGCCGCTAAGGACCTCATGCGCATGATCGCCCAGGAGGGGAAGGGGCGCTACTATGAGACGAGTGATGCAAACAAGATGCCCCAAATCTTTACTAAGGAAACGATGCAAGCATCGCGCTCTGCCATTAAGGAGGACCTCTATAATGCAGTCGTTGTGGGGGATCACCCCATCCTCAACGGATACGAGCAATCCGAGCTCCCCTTCATCCTCGGATACGTCATGACACGCCCTAAGCCCACTGCACAGCTCCTGTTAGCCGCGGATTCTGGTGACCCGCTCTTCGCCGTCTCTCGCTACGGCCTGGGGACGAGCGGGGCATACACCTCTGACCTCACAGAGCGCTGGGGCAGCGAGTGGCTCGCCTCCGCCCAAGGTCCCTCCTTTTGGGCACAAGCCCTACGCAGCATCGCCCGTAAGGAGGAGTCTGCCGGGCTCACAGCGCAGCTCACTACCCAGGGCGATGCGCACACCGTCACCATCCATCGGCGCGACCCTGCCGGCCGCACGGTGGAGCAAGTGCCCTGGGATGTTCTCATCACCGCCCCCGATGGCAGCCCCGTCCCGCATCACCTCCACCAATCCGGGCTAGGCACCTACCACCTCCGCTACTCCGCACAGGACCAACAGGCGCTCGACCTCCGCCTACACGATCCCCTGGCTAACCTCACCCGCTCCCTGCACTGGAGACGCCCGTACCCCGCCGAATACCGCCTCTCTACCACCCTCGCACCGGGTATCTCCCAGCTCCCCACTCTCACTACGCCAGACCTCAGCTCCCACCAGACCTCCGCCTCCTCCTATCAGTCCATAGCCTGGGTCTTTGTCCTCCTCGCCCTCGTTCTTCTCCTCACCAGCCTCCTGCTCAGAAAGCTCTAGTGTCTCACGACATTTAAAATGACGGACTGGCGCAGAGCATTTAGTCTGA
>CAYWAG010000077.1:0-7141 GCA_964455925.1 uncultured Verrucomicrobiales bacterium
AGCCGCCCGCATCCGATCCCGGCTACAGAAATCGTGAATACCACTTACGTTCCTGTAAGTGGAATCGGTTTTTCAACCATAAATGAACATGGCATAAAGGATAGCCCTCCTAGGTTAATTTTTCTCTTGAGTCTTTGCGCTGGGGGTCTATCAAGATGGGAGTGCGTTTGATTCATCAAGTTATTTTGACTAAGACAGAGCAAGAGCGAGTCTTAGCAGTGGAGGTAAGGTTACTCCAGGAGTCTCCTCAGAAAAGCCATGTTCTATCGTGTGCAGGAGTTCAAAATGGGCGATTGCGTGAGCGGTCAGAGACGCCGTTTGGGGTGCCGCCAGAGGAGGCGCAAGCGGTCTTTAACCAAACTGTGCAGAGATGGCAGAAGCAAGGGTACCTCTCATCGGAGTTCTCTCAAGAGCCAGCCGCGGCAGAGTCTAGCCTGGAGCTTGGTATGCCGGTGCAGCGTGAGCGCATTCGTGCTAGATTGAGTGGCAAGGTGCCTCCGAGCACCTCGCAGTGGTCACTATCGCGTGTGCTGTGGCGCGCTGGTGGACTACGGTTAGACGGACTGGAAGGGGAGATAGAATTCCGTAAGGACTCTTTTAGCCAGATGGAGGCGCATGCTGCGCTCTGGGCACTGAGCCGTCAACCAACGGTCGAGGGGCTGGAGGTTGCCCGAACGCTGACCTTACGCTTTCCTGAGAGTGAGAGTCTCGTACGCTTACTGCATATGCTGGAGGCCAAGCTCCGGCCTTTTGGCGAGGAGCATAAGGCCGACTTACGGGATGCGACTCAGTCGGCTCTAGCGTCTGGTAAGCTCGGAGCGTACCTCGTCTCTGATGAGTTTGTGCGGCATGAGCAAGCGATCCAGGAGATCGATGTGTTGTATCACCTTCCAGAGGCTAGGGCGGGTATTCTGTCCTTTATCCAGGACGCCCCATTCGCAGAGGATTACTTTAAGCTCATTCGCGCCCTTTATAAGGTGTCGGAAGCGATGTTGGATATGGAGCTGCATGGCAAGGTCGCCTTACGGTTTGAGCTGTCTCCCACGGCTGCGCGTTACGAATGGGAAAAGGTCGGTCGCAGTTGGGAGCGGGTGAAGAAGGGGGTGTTCAGCTCTGCTACTAAGAAGTATTTGCGCCGCCGCCCGGTGAGGTTACTGCGCCGATTAGCTACCGACGGCGACATTGAGGGCTTTATTACCATGTCTCTAGGAGTGCTGCTCTCTGTTGATGAGACTACGCCTCAGAACCCTGAGGTTCAGCGGCAGCACTATGTTTGGGACCGAGAGGCGAGAGAAGGGCGGACTGTGACGACCTATGCTCCACTTTATGGCCAGCTGCATACCTTTAACTGGCTGATGTGTGGCGCGTCAGAGCGTGTCGAAAGAACAACGAGCCTGAAGTGGCAATACCAGGAGGGGGTGACTCCTGAGAGTGTGACGGACCAGGTGCGACTAGAGCCCTTCCCCGAACTCTGGGATCAAGCCCCTGATGCCGTTATACATCTCTTGTGCCATGCTCGGGTGGAAGAGGTTCATCGGTTTGCGCGTGCCGTATGGAATGCTAACCCCGCCTTCGTACAGGAGGCCGATGTCGAGCATGTGGTCCTGTTTCTCCAATCGGTTTCGGCACAAACCCAACAGTTAGGGCTAGAGCTTGCCAGAGGAATATGGGACGCACAGTCTCCGCGCACTGACCTGTTGTTAGGGATGGTGCATTGTGAACTCCGCGAGGCACAAGAGCTGGCTCTGGATTGGATCTCCGCCACCGCGAGGACTCTTGCCTCGGAGGGCGAGTTTCTGGCATCGTTAATGACATCGGTCTCACCCTATGTGCATGAGAGGCTCCGGGGGATCTGTGCTGGGCTGGTTACAGACTCTTCCGCCGAGGTGGCTCCAGGCGTGGCGGATCTCCTTCTTGAGCGGGAAATGGCAGCGGAGCTTGCCTTTGAGACCCTAGAGCGACTGGTGCCAGGGCAACTGCGCGCCTTACCGGTGTCCACGGCTACAGCCTTTCTCCAGCAAGACTCTGAGCCTTTGCAATGGTTTGGCATCAAGCTCGTGACCTTGCTGGCAGAGAACGGGTGCACGATTTCTACTGACGTTTGGAGCCTGGCGATTGATTCTGATTATGAGCGGGTGCGTACCGTTGGGGTGGCATTCCTCAATACGCAGACTCCAGCCCAGCTGGCAGAGCAGATAGATTTGATCGCGGCGTGTTGTCGATCTCACCACCGCGAGCTCAGGCAGGGCGTTTACCCCGCAGTAGCGGATCTAGCAGGGTCTCATGGGCACCTTGCTGAGGAGCTCGTGCTAGAGCTCTATCCACTGATCCTGCGAGAAGAGGGGAGTGAGGGGGCGCATGAAGACGTGTTGGCTCTCCTATGTCGGGCGTTGCCATCGCACCTGGCGGTGATTCCGTCTGGCGCGGAGGTGCAGATGCTGGACTCCGAGTTTGCAGCCGCGCAAGAGTTAGGCTGTGTCTTGCTCCAGCAACGAGCGGACCTAGATGAGACGCCGTTGCCACAGCTGATCCAGTGGACCACCCACGAACATGCGAGCCTCAGGCACTACATTCTGGATTACCTCCGCGACCACGAACCCCGTCTCCTCTCGCAGTTAGCGGAACTCACCCCGCTGGTGGAGTCGGACTGGGATGATGTGCGGGAGTATAGCTTTGGGTTACTCCGCGAGCGCGTTCCAGAGGACCACTGGGACGTCCACTCCCTCATTCGCCTCTGTGATAGTGTTAAGCCGATCGTGCAGGACTTTGGGCGGGAAATGATTACGCGCAGGTTCCGCGAGGAGGATGGGGAGCTCTACCTAACACAGCTCAGTCAGCATCCTGCGCGTGAGATGCAATGGTTTGTCACCCACTTCCTAGAGCAACATGCCAAGGGAGAGGTCCCAATGATTCTCGGGCTGGAGCACTTCTTCCGCACGGCATTAGGAGCGGTGAATACCGCCCGTTTGACTAAGAGTAAGTGCCAGCAGTTCCTGATGGCAGAGGCCCAACAGTCAGAGCAGGTGGCGCAATTGGCACATGCTCTCTTTCACCATTATTCGGCGACCTGTGAGGTGGGGGATAAGGCGTTCTATATTAAGGCGCTGTATGAACTCGAGACCCAGTGGGAGACTTTAGACCCTGCCCTCCAGATGGCCGAACCTCAACAATGGACTGCTAGCTAATGATCTTTCAATACAAATACAAAGGGTTCTCTCAGGTCCAAAACACGGGATCTGCGACCCAAATGGGCTTCTCCCCTGATGCCGGGCGCGCCCCGACGTGGTTTCATGGTGTCTTAGAGAACCGTCTACCGTTTCGGGAGGCGATCTCTGCCCTCCATCACATTGTGGTCTCTGATCTACGGGCGCAGCCTCGTGATACGTCGGACTATCAGCGCTGGTTAGCCAGCCAGCAGGAGATCTGGCTAGCGGAGTTCTTACAGAACCAGCAGGCGGATCAGGAGGAACTCCAGCAGCTACGCACAGAGCTGTCTGACATTACCCGCACTCAGCAGCAGACGATGGCACCATATTACCTGGCACAGCGTGAATACTTTAAGCACCTTTACACGAAAAACAGAGACTGGTGGATGGTGCTCGACCCTGTAATCTCAGTGCATCCTGATGAGATCTCGTTTGAGTGCTTTAGCCTAGACGAGTCCAGTTATGGACGCCTTGCATGTAGTCACAATGTCTTCCAGAGCATGGGGGACTTCTCCTGTGGCACTACCAATATCGATTACTCTGCGGCTCTATACCAAGAGTTCCAGAAGATCAGGGATTACAAGCAGACGGAGCTAACGATTGATCCCGGTGGGTTCTCTGTCGAAACCGAGGCGGAGAGCTTTCGCGAGGTCAAGATCGATCTCCCAGACAGCTGGGTGCGTGGGTTCTTGCAGGTGAGCTCTGCCATGACCATGCCGGCGGCGGAATGTGACCTTCACCCCATGGACCTGCATAATATCCTCTTCCACCTGAAACGTAAGAAGGAAAAGGTCGGCCCCCGCTCGCTGCGATTCCATCTGAAGGTGGGGCACCCCATCTCTGTGTCGATCGATCCATGGAACACTGTGATCGAGTGTCCGCGCAGCCTTTACCTCGGAGATAAGGACCAGACAATTCGCATTTGGGGGCGTAAGCGCCTGTTGACCTTGGAGCGCCTGCTCCCTGTCGCCACAGGGGTTCGTCTCAAGTTACTAGGAACTGGGATGCCCAGCTTCTGGGAGGTTCAGATGCCGGAGATGACCTTTACGCTGGGCTTATCTGGCTGGACGGCGAACGACTGGTCGAGTAGCGCGAACTTTGATCTACTCGCCCCGAGAGCAGAGGTCTCTGCCGACACGGTCTTACGAGTCTGTGACCAGCTGCGCCATGATTGGGTCGCGAGTGCATCCGATCTGAGCCAGCGGACAGGTGTCTCCCAGGCTCAGGTGCTGTCCTCACTCTCCGTTGCCACCCAGGAGGGGAAGGTCATCTATGATGGACGCCAGCAACTGTGGCGCTCCCGTGAACTGTCGGCAGAGCCATTGCCCCTGTCCTCCCTCCGGTTCCAGAACCCACGGGAAGAAGCAGCCTCTGCCTTAGTCTCCCAGGGGGCGGTGCAGCTAGATACGCCCTCAGACGTCGCTGGTACCAAACACCGCCTCTTGACGGGGACGGTCACCGATGGCTCCAAGGTCTATAAGCCCCGTGTAGTCATTGATGAAGACGAGCGCATCATAGATGCCGACTGTACGTGCAATACCTATCAACAACACAAACTCATGCAGGGACCCTGTGAGCACATTCTCGCTCTACGGGTCGCAGAATCCCGAAAAACGTAAGAATTCCCCTTTACCTCTTATCATAATTCTCCTAAAAACCATCTAACTATAGACAATGGTAGCAGCTTAGATCTTGCATTCCGATTGGTGTATCACCAATCACGCATACAGCCTAGCTACGCATCACTAGTTGCCTCTTAACTGTGCGAATCTAACATAGGTAGCGCATTTTCTGGGCGGCTTCTGTGAAGCAAAATGCGCTACCTATGTTGATTCGCCTGAGTTGAGTCAGCAAGTCCAGTGCTTACACGAAGAGCCTGCTACCATTGTCTTATTTTGAACTAATGTCGTCCCCTATCGCTTCTCGACCTGAGAGTAAACAAGCTCTCTATGACCAAATCCGCCAAACTTCTCGTGACGAAGTCATCTTAAAGGAGATGATCCGTCTGGGCTATTGGAAGCAAGACCTCGATAAGCCCTCTATCCCAGAGGCACTGATCCAACGTAAGGCGGAGATCAGCAAGCAGATGAAGGAGCTGCTCAAGAAGCAGACGCTCTTTATGGATCGAGAGCAGGCGCTGGCAGAGATCCACCGCATCCGCAAGGAGGAGTCTAAGAAACGACGCCAAGAACTCAAGGAGGAGCGGCTCGCAAAAGCGCAGGAGAAGAAGCGTCGCTGGAAGGAGCTGGAGGCGACCTGCATTCTCCACCTCGGTCCCTCGTATTCACACCAGCTCGGAGACTTTGCCTCCCAGCCGGAGAAGCTCGCGAAACATGGATTACAAGACTACCCCTCGCACCTCGCCCTAGCAGAGCATATGGGGATCTCCCTGCGGGAGCTTAAGTTCCTCTGTTACTCTCGTGAGGTCAGTGCGGTGAGTCATTATAAGTGCTTTACGATTCCTAAGAAGTCTGGGGGAGAGCGTGAGATTTCCGCTCCTCAGCCCCGATTAAAGACGCAACAATACTGGATCTACGAGACCCTGCTGAAGCCCTTGCCGCTACACGACGCAGCCCATGGGTTCGCCGTCTCTAAGTCCATCCTCACCAATGCCGCGCCGCACTTACAGGCCGACACCGTGATTAATCTGGACCTCAAGGACTTCTTCCCGACCATCAGCTACCAGCGTGTGCTAGGGGTGTTTAAGGGCCTCGGCTACTCTCCCGCGATTGCCACGGTGCTCGCACTACTAACCACGGAGCAACCGGCGCGAGAAGTGGAGCTGGATGGGAAACGATGGTTCATCAGCGAGGGGGAACGAGCCTTACCCCAAGGCGCACCCACGAGCCCCGTGCTCACGAACTGGCTATGCCGACGCCTGGACAGCCGGATGAAGGGCATCTCTGATAAGCTCGGGTTTGTTTACACGCGATACGCCGATGATATGACCTTCTCCCTTCCTCAGGGCGTAGCCGAGGAGTTGCGCTCTGGCATGATTTCTCAGCTCTTATGGCATGTGAAGAAGGTGATCTCGGAGGAAGGGTTTACCCTGCATCCTGATAAGCTACGCATCATGCGCACGGGCGAGCGCAAGGAGGTCACGGGAATCGTGGTGAACGAAAAGCCCTCCGTGAGCCGTCAGAAGGTCAAGGCCTTTCGCGCCCTGCTTCATCACCTACAGACGAAGGGGCTACCAGGAGCCACCTGGGACGGCAGCTCCGACCGAGTCCTAGCCCGCGCTCTGGGTTATGCACACTTTCTCGTCATGGTGGATAAGCCCCGGTTTACGCCTATGCTTCAGCAGATGCAGGCTATTGCCGAGCAGAACGACTTTACCCCAGAGATCCGTCACCCACGCCGCCCGCCAAATCCCAACTGCGCCCCCTGTGAAGCCCTCACCGAAGAGGAGATCGAGGAGCAAGTCGCACAAGAGGAGCCTTCCTTATCCCAGAAGAAATTTGGTAAGATCGCGGAGGAGCCGTCTGAACAGGCTCCAGCGAGTGCCCCTGACAGCCAGCGCACACTCTTTACCCCGCAGTATTGGATGGGAGCCACCGTGTTCCTGATTGGGTGCATCAGTATGCTGCTCGCGCTCCTCGCATTCTTATGGATAGACACCCTGCACCCATACAGGTGGGCACTGTTGATAGGGGGTAAGGTCCTTGTCGAGGCCAGTAAGTTCTATCGCAAGCGCCTGTTGCGCCGCCTTGCGGACAAGTGATCGCGAGGGGATTGAATCATTATTGATAAGTAAAGCTGTACGTATTTTAATTAGTGTTTTTTTAATTGGAGTGATGATTATGTTGTCATCATTTGGTAATAATATAAGTTCTTCTGAGTTTGAAAAGATGAGAAATTTGTGGGTTTAGGCCACTGGGGCGGTCTTTTGCTATCTCGCTCTAGACAACAGTACACACGTTCCCTAGGGGAGTTCT
>CAYWAG010000078.1:0-7054 GCA_964455925.1 uncultured Verrucomicrobiales bacterium
ATCTGCGCAATCTGCGGGCAAAAATACGAACCTAGAGTCGCGGCCCTGTCTCTTAGCGGTAGGATTACCACTCGATGGCGGCGGCGGCCCAGGTGAGACCGGCTCCGAAGACGACACAGACGATGTTCTCACCGCGCTGGAAGCGGCCCGAGCGCGCGGCCTCGTCAAGGGCGATGGCGACGGCGGCGGCAGAGGTGTTGCCGTATTTATCGAGGTTGATGAAGACCTTGTCGTTGTCGATGGTGAGACGGTCGGCAATGGCATCAATGATGCGGAGGTTAGCCTGGTGCGGGATCACCTGGGCAATGTCCGCGGCCTCTAGCCCGGCATCTGCGACCACCTTCATGGCGGCGGTCTTCATGCGGTTGACAGCGTGACGGAAGACTTCCTTCCCCTGCATAGATAGCGACGCTAGGGCATCACCTGCATTGTCGATGGTGATGGGGCAGGAGGAGCCTCCTCCTGGAATGTTTAGGATACCAGTTTGCGCGCCATCAGTGCCGATCTCGGTCGCTAGGATGCGTCCTTCGCCTTCCTCAGACTTACGCAGCACGGCGGCACCGGCTCCATCCCCGAACAGGACGCAGGTGTTGCGGTCCTCCCAGTTCGTGAAGGCAGAGAGCTTCTCTGCCCCGATAATGAGGGCGTTCTGGAACGTGCCGGCTCCGATCATGTTCTTAGCCATCTCCATAGCGTAGAGGAAGCCAGAGCAAGCAGCGGAGATATCAAAGGCTACCGCCTTACGCGCCTCTAGGTTATCCTGTACATAGCACGCCGTCGCGGGGGTCAGGGTGTCTGGGGAGATGGTGGCGACAATGATTAGGTCCAGATCCTCTGCTGCGATCTGTGCTTGCTCCAGCGCCTTGCGCGCGGCAGCGGTGGCGAGGTCAGAGGTGGACTCTCCCTCTGCAGCGATGCGACGTGCCTTAATGCCTGTTCGCGTAGTGATCCATTCATCGGTCGTATCTACGATCTTCTCGAGATCAGCGTTGGTGAGAACCTTCTCTGGAAGGTAACTGCCTGTGCCAGCAATGGTGACGGGAGCAAGTGAAATCATGCAGTCAGTAATGACAGGCTCCTCCCAGAGTGCAATACTTTTTCCAGCCTTACTCTGGCTGGGATCAACGCTAGCACCTCTAACTGAGCTGAATGCGATATGAGGAGTTTAGACCTCAGGGCGATGCGGTAATGGTATTTAAATACAGAAATTACATCTATATTTCTATTTGGTTATGAACCTGAAATATAGATGTAAGAGTTATTGTGTGTAGATTGTATTGTTCGCTTTATTTAGCTGGGTAATACGTCACGAGAGCATCGATGGCCTCAGTGAGGGCTTGCGCGGCTTCTGGGCTCGCTTGCTGCTTAGCCTTCATAGCGGCTAGGATGACGGCGTGATGCTTAGCAAGACGCTCTGCATAGTCTTCTTGTGATACCTTGACGCGCTGGGTAAGGAAATAATCTGAAATGGTGGCAATGACTTTTTGTGCGTGTGATTCCTTGTTCGCAACCCAACGTGTGATCTGGTTCAGAGACTGCACATCAGATTTGCCTTCCAGTTCAGCGAGTTGAGCCACAGCCTTCGATACTGTTGCTGCGTCCTCTAGCATGCCGGTAACACGGGCATGATCATCATAGATTCCGCATGGGACCTGACAATGCGCAGATACCACCACCAGTGATAGTGATGAGAAGAGGGCGAATAACGATACTTTGAGTTTTGTTAGTAAGGACATAGTATAGTTCAGAGCGATCATATCGTAGATCTTTTGTTTAAAAAAAGAGCAATGCGCTTTTGCGGTAGAACCAGATCGTGTCTGGTTTGTGATTTGTTTGTCTATTTTGGATTTTGCTTTTTTATTTTATGTGTTTGCAGTGATAAATAATCCCATTGTGTTTGGTGGCTGTAGTGGCGAAAAAAAAATTATCACCCTGCTGATCCCGCTATTGCTTGGTGGCTGGTTTCTGCTGTGCCTGCATCTTCTCCGCGTAGCGTAGCCCGAGCTGTTGCTGCGCCTCTGTGGTAAAGTGTGTCTTATCTGAGGTAGCCAGCCCCTCGGCGCTGACGTAGTCTACTGCCGGGATGGTGGTAATCGCCTTAAGGTTGGCATTAAAAGGGGCATTATCCTCGCGCTCGTGGCTGATCTCCCCAGCGATAAAGGGGACGACGCCAAACTCCTCGCGCAACTGGGCGATGAGTTCCGCTAGGTGCTCAGGGTAGCTCTCTAGGTTACGGTTAGACTCGCCTTGGTGCCACAGGATGCCCTTGAGGGTAGAGTCTGGTGCCTTCTCTAGCGCGAGCTTAAGGCGGAGCACGGCCTCATCGTAGAGAGAGGGCTGTTGGGGATCTGCGCTAGGCTTCCATTGCTTGATAGAGCTACCACCACGGGCATTCACCACCAGGCGGATCTCCTGACCAGTAGCGGCATGCATAGCCTGCCCAAAGCTGAGCGCAAAGCTCGCGCCGCTGAACCCTGGCTTCTTAACAGTGGAGAACTTGTTCGTATCGAGGTCTGCGGCGACGAAGCTGCCCTGCGCGTCCAGGACTTGTACCTGCGCCACCGTCTCTAGCGGGTCAGGTAAGCGCCCGCGGCCCGCCGCGTTGGATTGCCCAATGATAAGGTAGAGATCTTGCGCCCCGAGGTGCGCGGTGAGGAGAAGTGAAAGCACAGCGAACAATTTCATGCCCTATAGATTGCACGGCTGCCACAGCGGAGCAAGTCTGAGGGTGGGATTTTGTTTGACTTTCTGTTACCGGGTCGTTTATATTTTATGCATATGTATGACGTGCGGCTGAATAGCAATGTCACTCGAGGTGAGGTCATCAACACCGAGCGAGGGAGTGTGCAAGTGCGACTCTGGCTTTACCACCAGGAGGAACCCGTAGAGTTTAAGGCGGAGGGTGATTGCCTGCGCGATGTGGCAGGCTCACACTTTCACTTTATTAACCGCCCGCTAGAGCCGTTCCAGGAGCTGGACTTTAGCCTCGATGCTCTGACGCTCCTGCCAGGGGTGACCGGTGAGATCACCGCCTCCTCCCGCCTGTGTATGCATAAGCCCAATGAGCTGGGCGAATACGGGAAGCCGACGTACATTAATGTTCTTCGTATCGAGCTCTTTACCCCTCAGGGGCGGCTGATTTTAGAGTGCTTTGACTGCCGCGTGGATGTGATCCACACCGCCTGGGGCATGACCGAGGACGAGGAGTTCGCGCAGAAGGCCAGTAACTTCTCTGCCTGGCAAGAGCACATCGCTAAGGTCCCGACCAGCGAGCTGGAGAAAAACCCCCACATCCTCGCCATCCTGTATGATGAGATGCATCAACGGTTCGGGGATTTGCTCGACTTTGACCAGCATGAGGCCGCGCTCCTAAACTGGCACGGCATCACCTCCGCCCTAGCAGAGGAGCGCGAGATTAATGTCCTCGCAGATGACTTTTCCCCAGACCTCCCAGGCTCGGCTCCATCAGAGGAGTTCGCGGGGGAGGCTCCAGAGAGTCTCTCTGCGGAAATCCTCGATGACTTCTTCGCAGATGAGGCTGAGTCCGACGAGGGGTGGGCAGAGAGGAAGGATCTCCACCCCGTCCTCCTCTCCGCACAAGATCTGATCCAAGACTTTGAACTCCAAGCCGCTAAGCTCACCTTCCCCCGTGGGCGTCACTACCAAGCTCTGATCAACACGCTTGACCAGATCGAGGACGGCCTCACCGACCTGCTCGGTGCATCGAATGTGGATGAAGCCTCATTAGAAAAGGGCATGCTCGGCTGCCGCGAATACCTAGGAAAAACGCTCATCGCCTTCAGGCAGCTCTCCCAGCTCATGGAGATCACGGAGACAACGGAAGGACGCCGAGAGTTGCTCTACCTCCGCGACGGAATGCTGGAACTCCGCGAGTCCATCTCCGCCCTCCGCTTCCAGCTGAACAATCTATAACTGTTCCGGGAGGGGGGGCACGCGATGCCCCATCGGAACGATCGTAAATGGCATTATCCATCCGTGGTTTTGCGGGATGCGCCTTGCTGGAGGACCCTCAGCCTACTCCGCGTAAATAATTCGTTTTTTTGCTAACAATCTCATACTAGACGTGGTTAAAACGCAGGAACATGACTAAGGTTTCTGATGTAAACATTGCTAGCTACGAGCCACTCCTCTCCCCAGAGGAGTTCTGTGCCGAGATCCCTAAGAGTGACGCGCAACGAGAGTTTATCTCCCAAGCTCGCCGCGAAGTAAGCGCATGCGTACATGGCCAGTCCGATAAGTTTCTCCTCATCGTTGGTCCTTGCTCTATCCACGATCCTGTGGCAGGTCTCGACTATGCGCGTAAGCTCGCCGCTCTGGCGGAGGAGGTGAGCGATAAGATCTTAGTCGTTATGCGTGTTTACTTTGAGAAGCCCCGCACCACGGTGGGCTGGAAGGGTCTAATCATGGATCCAGACCTCGATGGCTCCAGTAAGATCGCCGAAGGGCTCGTCAAGGCGCGCACCTTCCTCCGCGAGGTCGTCGACCTCGGCCTCCCCACCGCTACCGAACTGCTCGACCCGATCACCCCCCAATACATCGCCGACCTCATCTGTTGGTCCGCCATCGGGGCACGTACCTCAGAGAGCCAGACACACCGCCAAATGGCATCCGGCCTCTCCATGCCTCTAGGGTTTAAGAACGCGACCAGCGGTGACCTAAAGGCGGCTACCAACGGCATCCTCGCTGCCAGCCAGTCCCAAACCTTCCTCAGCGTCACGCCGAACGGAAAGGCCTCCGCGGTCACCACCGCAGGGAACCCAGACTGCCACCTCATCCTTCGTGGTGGTGCCTCCGGGCCGAACCACACCGCCCCCTTTGTGGAGGCTACCGCCGCCGCCCTCGCTAAGGACGGCCGCCCAGAGGCGATCATGATCGACGCCTCCCACGCGAACTGTGGCAAGGATGATAAGAAGATGCCAGCGACCTACCGCGAGATTCTCGCCCAGCGTGCCGGTGGCGACACCCGCATCACGGGTGCCATGCTAGAGAGTAACCTCGTAGCGGGGAACCAAAAGCTCATCAGCGGGCTAGAGGGACTCACCTACGGTCAGTCCATCACCGATAACTGCATCGACTGGGCGACCACGGAGGAACTCATCCGCGAGACCTACGCCGCTCTCTGATATTGACACTTTCCGCCCGTCCGTTGCACCGCAGCAGGCGGGCTTTCCATTAGGCAACAAAACACCCCCCGTGTCCCACTCCGGGGCACACCCAACATACCAAAAAACACGCACCCCCATATACCGAATGAACTTTCGCGAAAAAAACACGAAGATCACCGCTAAGATCTCAGACATGAAGAGTCAGCCAGACTTCCTCCAGTCCCTCTATGATGCAGGGCTAGACGTAGCCTGGTTTAACACTGCCCACCAGGACGAGGAAGCCACGCTCCGCGCCATGAAGAACGTGCGCCAAGTCTCTGATAAGATCGCTATCATGATCGACACTAAGGGCCCAGAGGTCCGCACGATCAACTTCGACGAGGAGCCTAAGACCTTCGCTATCGGAGATAAGGTAAAGCTCACCGGTAATGTCGCCCTACACGACTACGCGAACAACGTCATCGCTGTAGACTACCCGAACTTCCACCACGAGGTCCCTGCAGGGAAGGAGATCCTCATTGACGACGGCACGCTAGGCCTCACTGTAGAGAAGGTAGAGAACGAGTACATCGTCTGTAACATCGACAACGTTGGCACCATTAAGAAGCGTAAGTCCGTCAACGTGCCAAACACGCACATCGACCTCCCAACCCTCACGAAGAAGGACACCGGCTTCCTCAAGTTCTCCGCAGAAAACAATGTGGACTTCATCGCCCACTCCTTCGTCCGCTCTAAGGAAGACGTCTTCGCTGTCCGTAGCGTCCTAGATGCACATGGTGGGCAGGGCATCAAAATCATCGCTAAGATCGAGAACCGTGCCGGCGTGGAGAACATCGAGGAAATCCTCGACCACTCTGACGGCGTCATGGTGGCCCGTGGTGACCTCGCTGTAGAGGTACCTGCTGCCGAGGTCCCTCTCCTCCAGAAGAAGATGATCGAGGCTGCCGCTAAGCGTGGTAAGCTCTCCTTCGTCGCCACCCAGATGCTGGATAGCATGATCGAGAACCCACGCCCAACACGTGCAGAGGTCTCTGACATCGCTACCGCTATCCTCGATGGTGCAGACTCCACCTGTCTCAGTGGTGAGACCGCATATGGTGACTACCCAGTAGAGGCCGTCCAAACCATGTCTAAGGTCTCCCTAGACCTGAAGAAGAACCGCGTCCACACGAACCCATATCACATCCAAGAGATCATCGGCGTCTCTAAGCGCGAGCACTTCTTCGCAAAGGCCGCCTTTGATGCCGCTATCGACCTGGATGTCGATGCTATCGTGGTGCCTACCGTCTCCGGTAAGACCGCAGAGAACATCTCCAGTTTCCGCTCACGTAAGCCCATCTACGCCTTCAGTTACGATGACCGCGTCCTCCGCCAGCTGATGGCTAAGCACGCTGTCCGTGTCAACAACATCGACGAGGTCATCCAAGACACCGACAAGCTCGTCCAAGTCTGTGTCCAGTCCCTCCTAGACCAAGGTCTGGTGCAAGAAGAGTCCGTCCTCGCCGTCGTAGCCGGCACAACTTACCCCGCACCGAAGCGCTGCAGCTTCTTCGAGGTAGGGAAAGCAGGCGACCTCATCAAGGAAGCGTAAGCTCCCCCTAGGAACATAAGACCCCTCAGGCCCCACCCAACAGTCAGCGAGTTCACGACAAGTGAACTCGCTTTTTTTTAGCTCTCTCACACTACACGACATTTCTTACCGCTAAATACGCGATTTTATCTAATGAATCATGTGGAGAGCGGTCATTCAGACCGTCCCCGTCAGGGAGACATTCAGTCTCCCTCGCTACGGTAATAAGCTTCTATCTCTCATTACGGCCTGCAGATTAAATTTAGATGAGGTCATTCGGTAACTATTCAGTTAGGGTAAAAGAGGTCCATTTCAGAATAGGAATACCACAATAGACTTCGCAGGAGAGCCTTACACT
>CAYWAG010000079.1:0-7044 GCA_964455925.1 uncultured Verrucomicrobiales bacterium
GTAACACTCAGCAACAAGAAAGCCCTGCTCAATAGCGCCTTCTCTAGCTGAGGGATTGGATCGCGGCGTTGGCGCACTTTACTCCGTCCATGGCGGCGGAGACGATGCCGCCGGCGTAGCCTGCGCCTTCGGCACAGGGGAAGAGCTGGTGGATCTGGGGGTGCATGAGGGTCTCATCATCGCGGGGGATGCGGACGGGGGAGCTGGTGCGGGTCTCAAACCCGAGGAGGAGGGCTTCCTCGGTCTCGTAGCCTTTCATTTGTTGCCCAAAGAGCTTGAGCCCGCGCTGGAGGCGGGTGGTGTGGCTCTTAGGGATCAGGGTATCGAGGCGGGCGGAGTTCAGACCAGGGAAGTAGCTGGTCTTTGGTAGGTCGGCAGAGGCCTTCCCCTGGAGGTAGTCGGTGAGACGCTGCGCGGGGGCGACTTGCCCGCCACCGCCGGCGACCTTGGCGGTGGTCTCTAGGTGCCGCTGATAGGCGATGCCGGCGAGGACGCCGTGCTCGGCCTGAAACTTACGCGTGTCCTCTGGCTCGATAGTGACGACGAGCCCACTGTTAGCAAAGGGCGAGTCGCGGCGGGCGAGCGACATGCCGTTGACCACGACCTCGTCGTTCTCGGTGGCGGCGGGGACGATGAACCCTCCAGGACACATACAGAAGGAGTGCACCCCGCGGCCGGAGATCTTAGTAGCGAGACGATAACGGGCGGCGGGCAGCATCTCGTGGCGTTGCTCCTCACGGGAGGTGTGGTATTGGATGCTGTCGATGAGAGGCTGTGGGTGCTCGATGCGGAACCCGATGGCAAAGGGCTTCTGCTCTAACTGCAGTTGGCGCTCCGCTAGGAGGGCATAGATGTCACGGGCGGAGTGCCCGGTGGCGAGGATAACGGCGTCGCCGGTAAACTCGCGCCCATCGGTCAGGGTGACGCCGGAGATCTGGCGCTGAGCGTCCCCATCCTTCCCTGTAAGCAGGAAGTCACAGACCTTGGACTGAAAGTGTACCTCGCCTCCGGCCTCTAGGATGCTGGCCCGCATGGCTTTGACCACATTTGGCAGGAGGTTAGACCCGACGTGTGGATGGGCATCTGTGAGGATCTCGCGGGGGGCACCGTGTGCGACGAGCGTTTCATACACTTCGCGGACGATTCCGCGCTTAGTGGCACGGGTGTAGAGCTTCCCGTCAGAGAAGGTGCCGGCACCGCCCTCGCCAAAGCAGTAGTTAGAGTCCTCTATGACCTTCCCCTGACGTAAGATGGGCGCGAGGTCAAAGCGGCGGGCGGAGGCATCCTTACCACGCTCTAGGATGATGGGCTTTACCCCCTGCTTCAGGCAAGTCAGGGCGGCAAAGATCCCGGCGGGGCCGCAACCTACGATCACGACGCTGCGTGCGCCCGATGGAACAGCGGGGAGGTTATAGCTCCACTCCTCCTCTGCAGGGAGGGTGCTGTCGCCTAGGGCGACCTCTAGACGTAGCTGGATCTTAATCTCCTCCTTACGGGCATCGATGGAGTGCTTCACCAGACGCCAGTCTGTGATCGCGGCCGGGGGAACCCGGAGCTTACGAGCGAGCGCCCGCTTTTGCTTAGCCCGATCCTCGGAGTCGGCGAGCGGTAAGATAATATCAACGGAGAGCACCCCAGAGCGTTTCATAGCTTACTGACGTATGCCCGCCTGCGGTGATAGGCAATCCCTATTTCACCACAATGTATGCCACCGATCCAGTGTCAAAGATCTCGTTCGGGGCGTATGACCATTTGTTGAGCTTGTTCACCTCAGCGGTAGTCATGCCGTAGTAGTTCGCAAACTCGGAGAAGCGGATGGGCTTTGTGATCACGACCTTAGTGAGCTTAGAGCTGGTGGGAGGGAGCGTGGTCGCTGTTGGCTTTGGGGTCGGCTTGGCGGCAGGAGTAGCGGCAGGAGTAGCGGCGGGCTTGGCGGTCGGCTTTGGGGCGGCGGCGCTAATCGTTTGCTTCTTCGGTGCGGGCGCGGATCTCGCGGCCGAGGCGTTCCCAGAACCCGCGGAAGGCTTTTTTGCAGAGGTCGCGAGGGTGGTGCGAGGTTTTGCAGCGGGTTTGGCTGCTGGCTTAGCAGCGGCACCTTTAGAGAGATTGAGCATTTGCCCTACGCCAATCTTGTTAGGGTTTACCCCTGGGTTTGCGGATTGGAGTGAGGCGACTGAGATACCATAACGCTTAGCGATGTTATAATAGGTATCGCCCTTTGCCACCTTATGCTTCTTACCAGAGCTGGTGTTACGTGGCGCGGCTGCAGAGACGCGGATTTTCTGCCCAACAGCGATCTTGTTCGGGTCTTTTATCCCGTTCAGGCTCATGAGGGCCTTGAGAGAAATCCCGTTATTAGCGGCGATCTTGCTCAGAGAGTCTCCCTTCCGAACCGTGTAGGTGTTAGCGCAGATTATTCCTGTAAAAACCAGAGTAAAGAGTAGGGTCAATGCTTTCATAGTGAGTAGTGTTATTATAGAGTCGCAGTGGTTGTGCCCTGCGGCCAAACTGTGGGAGTAATGGCATGAATAGCTCCAACTTGCTATAAATTATAGCTTACTCTACACAGAAGTCTAGTTATAAGACAAGCAATCTTATTAATATTGTCACATTATCTGTAATAATTTAAGTATCTCTACATTCCAGCCCGTAGGGCCATGCGCGCTGGCGTGAATGGTATGCGGTGCCGTGGGACTGAGTGGCGTGTGGTTCGGGATAACGATGGCAACGTCCGCGGCATTGAGCATCGCTAGATCGTTAGGGCTATCCCCCAGTGCGACAGAGCACACATCACAGTCAGGATACAGCATGCCATAGACCTTATGCAGCACCTTTAGTCCACGCCCTTTATCAGATTCGCCAGATAGATGGATAAAACGCCCACCAACGACAGCTTGGATCTGATGCTCTGCCAGAGCCGTTACAAAGGACGTGTAAGCGCCCTCTGTCCCATGCCAATGGATCGGCTCCGTGCCGTCTCGTTGGTGCGAGAGCGCCGCCTGCGCTAACGGTAGTCCAGTATGGTTGGCGACCTCCTCTACCGTCCAGTCCGCATATCCACGGAATGAATATTGTTCATACTGTCCCCGTAACTTATGCACGATGGGTAATAAATCCGCGCGGCTCGTCCCGAGATAGCAGAGCCAATACGCGCCATGCTCCTCTACGGATCCGTCTGCCCCCACTGCCTGGCGAATGACAGCGAGAGGCACCGCGCCCTCCCGAGGGAAGGCGATCAGGGCTCCATTCTCGCACACCATGGGGTGCTGTAGCTGCAGCTCGCTAGCTAATGCCTGCATCTCACCTAGGGTCTTAGAGGAGTTTAGGATGACGGGCACTCCTCGTGCGCGCAGTGCCTGGAGCGCAGGCTGTGCTGGTGACCAATCATAGGTATCATGATCCAGGAGGGTAGCATCTAGGTCTGTATTAACCACGATAAAAGGGGAACGCGCCATACATAAACGCATATGGGGGATGACCTGATGGGTCAAGCTCATAGCTCCGCTACAAGAAGCCAACATAGCTCTTGCTAGCCTGATGGCAATAGCGTAAAAAGGCAGGAGTTATGAAGAAGTTCTTATTAATTTTCAGCTCTACCCTCGTCTTACTCTCTGGGTTAGCAGAAGCGCGTCATATTATTCTCTGCGGTGGTCCAGCCCTGCGCCAATGGGAGGACCTGAGGGTCGAGAAGCAGCAGCATGACCGCTGGTGGGCAAACTTTGTGCGGGCATCCACCATCCGGATCGATGAGCTGCGCGAGATCTACGGTGCCAGCACCCCGGTGACCTGGATCGTGTATAAGGATGGATACACCCTTCGTGGTCGCGAAGACGGGAAGCCTTACACCGCCTGGATCACAGAGCAGGCGACGAAGCGGGGCGTCACGCTGAAGTGGGTCTCTACCGGTGGGCAGGCTATCAGCGCGATGAACCAACACGCCGCTGGTAGCGTGAAGACCTTTGACTTCTTTGGGCACTCTAACAAGCACTGCATGATGCTCGATTATGGCGCTGCCATTATGGCGACGAGTAAGGCGTGGATTCATGAGAACGACCTCGGGAAGATCCGCTCCACCATCTTTGCCTCTGGTGCGTCCTGCCAAAGTTACGGTTGCTTTACGGGTGAAAGTATGAGTAAGGTCTGGAAGGCTAAGCTGGGCGTCCCGCTCATCGGTGCGATCGGTAAGACGGATTATGTCGTGGTGGGACAGGGGAAGCTGCCTAAAATTAATGGCGTCTGGACGATGTAGGCGCCCATGCATATGATAGCACTCCCTGGAAAGTGGACGGCGCAGAGCGGCGGGGAGGAACCCTGACGCGATTCTTCTCGCTTCTGTCTTGCGCTCTGTCCTGACTCTGTAGATATACGATTATATGAAATACGCTGACCTCCTGGCTCTCTATGAGATGCCCTTCTTTGACCTCATCTCTAAGTCCCGCTCTGTTTACCTAGAGAACTGGGAGAATAATGAAATCCAGCTTTGCACCCTGCTCTCTATTAAGACGGGTGGTTGCTCGGAGGATTGCTCATATTGCGCCCAGTCATCACGCTATAACTCCGGCGTGCAGGCGGAGCGCCTCATGGAGAAGGAGCAGGTCATGGAGCGTGCGCGCGCGGCTAAGGAGAGTGGATCGACCCGGTTCTGTATGGGTGCGGCCTGGCGCGGAGTGCGTGGCGGCACTAAGCGGTTCGACCAAGTCGTCGATATTATTAAGGATGTCTCTACCCTTGGCATGGAGCTCTGTGTGACCCTGGGGGAACTCGGCCCAGAGGAGGCTAAGACCCTAAAAGAAGCCGGGGTCTCCGCGTATAACCACAACCTGGACACCTCCCGCGAGCATTACCCGAACATTGTCACCACCCACACCTATGATGACCGTCTCCGTACGATTAAGAACGCGCAGGACGCTGGCATGTCTGTCTGCTGTGGTGGTATCCTGGGTCTCGGGGAGACCTATGAGGACCGCCTAAAGATGATCGAGACGATCTCTGAGATGGACCCGCAGCCTGAGAGTGTCCCGATCAACTCGCTCATGCCCATGCCGGGCACCCCACTAGAGGGTAGCGAGCCCGTGACCGTGTTTGACGTCGTCCGTATGATCGCGATCACGCGGATCGCGGTGCCAAAGGCGAAGGTGCGTCTCTCTGCTGGGCGGACCCACTTTAGTGACGAGGGGCAGGCGCTCTGCTTCTTTGCAGGTGCGAACTCTATCTTCTATGGGGATAAGCTCCTCACGGCTAAGAACCCAATGGTGCAGAAGGATATGGAGCTCCTAGGTATGCTGGGGCTCAACACCCAGGCACCTTACACTGATGTTGATCTCCCAGAGCGTCCAGACGACTGTGAGTTCGCCTCCTGTGCGCCCTCTTGCGCATAGAGTCCCGCATTATTTCCCCCCTCCGCTCCACGGCATCCTATGCAGTGCTGTCAGCCTAGCCTAGACGCGATCCAGATCTCACTAGCAGACCAGCAGCTCTGCTATTGTGAGCACGTCTTCCCGATCTCCTCATCCCGGTTTGGGGTGGGCACGGAGGAGGGCAGTAATAAGACCCCGCTGGGGAGCTTCCAGATCAGTGAGAAGATCGGCGCGGGAGACCCGATCTACTCCGTTTACCGCGGCCGCCGTAAGCAGGGCGTATGGGCGCCTGAGGGCAAGGACTGCGAGCGCGACCTCATCCTGTCCCGCATCCTCCGTCTCACCGGCATGGAGGGGCATAACAGTAACACCTACGCGCGTTACATCTACATCCACGGCACGAATGATGAGGCCCGCATCGGGCAGGAACGCTCTATAGGCTGCATCCGGATGCACAATGCCGATGTTATCACCCTAAATAACCTTGTGCCCCTAGGGACCCCTGTTCATATCTCATAGCAGATATGAAACTCATTTGTTTTGACTGTGATTCGACCCTTTCTCAGATAGAGGGTGTAGACGAGCTCGCTGATGCGCGAGGCCCTGAGGTAAAGCAACAAATTATCGACCTCACGAACCAAGCCATGTCTGGCGAAACCCCTATCGAAGACATCTTTGGGAAGCGCCTCGACCTTATTCAGCCCACCCAGCAGGCCTGTGAGGAAGTAGGGCAGCTCTATATTGATAAGATGGCAGCAGGAGCGAAGGATGCCATCTCTACCCTTACGGCAGAGGGCTGGAAGGTCATTATCATTTCCGGTGGATTTATCGCCCCGATCCAACCCTTTGCGGAGTACTTAGGTATAGATGAGATCTATGCCGTGCCACTCCAGTTTGCGCAGGATGGGTCATACGAGGGCTTTACTGCCAGCCCGACTACACGTAATGGAGGGAAGCCAGAGATCATCACTGAGCTCCTCCAAAAGTATAATCCAGAGTACTCCGTAATGGTCGGAGATGGGGTCTCTGACCTCGAATGCCAAGGTGTCGTCGATCTCTTTATTGGGTATGGTGAATTCGAGAAAAGAGAAAAAGTACTACAGAGCGCGCAGTCCTTTGCACATTCCTTTGAAGAGATTCTAAAAATAGTGCAAGCTAATGCTTGATCTATAAATATAATGTATCTATAACCCCACCTACCAACAAGTATAATTATGGCTAAAGGAATTAGATACCCAGAGGAGAAGAAGCAAGAAGTAGTAGACTTCGTCATCGCATACAACAACGAGCACAACGGTCGTGGTGGTGTTGCGAACGCTAGCAAGAAGTTCGAGATCGCATCTCTTACTATCAAGGCATGGTATGACAAGGCTACCGGCGGAGTCGGTAACGTCTCTAAGTCTAAGGCGCTCTTTAAGCTCGGTGAACTCCAAGCAGACATCGAGAAGGCAGAGGCTGAACTCTCCAAGCTCCAGGCTAAGTATGACTCCTACAAGGAGATCGCTGGTCTCTAAGTAACTCCCTAAAGGTTTTATCCTCCCCCTCTCCCAGAGAGGCATCACGCTACCCTCTCCGCTTCATACGCGGCAACAGGGTAGCGTTTTTTTATTACTCACATTACGGCGGTAAAGACTGTAGCACGAGCGTCCCGCTCGTGAATACATCCTCTGGCGTTAGCCACTGACTG
>CAYWAG010000080.1:0-6997 GCA_964455925.1 uncultured Verrucomicrobiales bacterium
CTCATGAACATGACGCGCTGGCGTATTAATGACCAGTTCCGTAAGCGAAAGAAGGATGTCTCTGCCAATACGTATATCTCTGAGGATGAGCGTAAGACAGAGCGGATCGACCGGATGGGAGATCCTAAGGGCGAGGTCATGGAGCGGATGTGGGATGCCGAGTGGCAGCAAAACCTTATTGATGCCGCCCTAGAGAAAATTAAGCCCCTCGTTTCCCCCCGGCAGTTTCAGATCTTTCACTGCTACGTGATCCAGCAGTGGCCCGCCCGAAAGGTGCAGAAGGAGCTGAGCGTTAGTATTACCCAGGTTTACCTCGCTAAGCACCGCGTCGGGGCGACCTTTAATAAGGCCCTAGAGGCGCTAGAAAAGGATGAGAAATACCACGCGTAAGCCCCCAACCATCCCTGATCATGAGGTCCTCCGCAAGATCGGCGGCGGGGCGTATGGGGATATATGGATGGCGCAGACAGTCACGGGGGTGCTGCGCGCCATTAAGGTCATCTGGCGGGATGACTTTGATACCGAGGTCGACTTTGAGCGGGAGTTCGAGGGCATTATGCAATACGAGCCTCTCTCGCGTAGCCATCCAGGGCTCGTCCCGATTTTACATGTTGGACGGGCTAAGTTACCCGCGGGTGACCAGTTCTACTACTACGTGATGGAGCTCGCCGACGACATTGAGCGGGGGCAACGCTTTCACCCTGTGGAGTATTCGCCGCGCACGCTCCACACAGACCTTATCGCCGCGCAGAAGGAGGGCGGCGATGCCATCGACATTGATCACTGCCTGGAGGTCGGGCGTCTGACGGCAGAAGGGCTGGACCACCTGCACCAACAGGAGCTCATTCACCGCGATATTAAGCCCTCTAACATCATCTACCATGCCGGCGTGCCTAAGCTCGCCGACATCGGGCTGGTCGCCCCTCCAGGGAGGAATACCTATGTGGGCACGCAGGGGTTTGTCCCGCCAGAGGGGCCTGGCTCTAAGCAGGCAGATCTCTATGCTCTGGGTAAGATCCTCTACGAAATGTCCACAGGCGAGGATCGCATGGACTTCCCTAAGCTCCCGGAGTGCCCCTTCACCGGAGAGAGGGCTAAGCGCTGGCGCGAGCTGAACCACCTGATCTGCGACCTCTGCGACCCACGCCCGACGGCGCGCACCGTGACCTCTGCCTCTGCCCTGAGCGCGGCGCTGCTCCAGCTCGCTGAGGGACAGCGGTTCCGCAGGCCACACCGGCTCACGCGCTTGCTGGTGGTGCTCATCGGGCTAGGTCTCGTCGGCGGGATCTGCTGGTGGTGGGGCCCCAGCCTGGTAGACCAGGTGAATACGGCGGCTACTCAGCGCGTGCCGCTAAAGGTCATCAGTGATCCCATCGGGGCGGAGGTGTGGACCCCAGAGGGCGAGTTCCTAGGCACCACCCCACTGGCGAGCCGCGAGGTGCTCTCCGGAGAGCACCTCACCTATGAGTTCCGCCTCGATGGATACGCTACGATCCGGCAAGACATTGTGGCGCATCCTCCTGCTGTGATTTTAGAAGCCACGCTTCCCGTCTACGCCCCTCCGAGCGTTGGTCAGCCCTGGTCTGATGCGGTCGGAATGGTCTATGCCCCCACTAGTGCGGAGCTTCATACCACCTCCTCATACGTCACCAGCTACCGCATGTCGGTCTTTCAGGACGCGACGCACACAGGGGAGGCTCCTCCTCCCGCCTATCCCGTAGGCAACCTAAAGGTCAACGGCGTCATCCGTAAGTTCGCCCTCCTTAGTGAGCAGCAAGCCCGCCAATATTGCGCTAAACTTACCCGCCTCTCTATTGCCCAAGGCCGCCTCACACCGGACTACGAGATCACCCCCTTACTGGACCACGAAGTCCGCACGTCCAACCGCTCCGCAGAGGTGCGTAAGGCACAGCTAGCGCCGTTCCGCTGTCAAGTGCGCCTCATTCCTTACGCCCAGATCACACTGAGCCTCAGCACAGACACGCTTCCTAGCATCTACATCGACGGTCAGCCTATCACCTACACCACGGACCAAGGGCGCATCATCCTCACGGGCATTAAGCCAGGTAACCGTAATATTCTCATAGAGACGGATGGATACCGCTCCTTTCGCAAGGCAGTGTCCGTACAGGAGTCCGATAACCTAGCGCTAGAGATAGAGCTGAAGGCGAACAACTCTGTAATCTTCGAGCACCCCTGGACAAACTCGCTGCAGCTCACCCTCGTCCCCATCCACGCTCTCCTCATGGCAGCGACACATGAGACCACGGTGGCAGCCTATCAAACCTTCTGTAAGGAGACTAAGCACCCGCTCCCTAGCTCGCCCTCATACCCGCAGGCCCCAGATCACCCCGTGGTCAATGTGAGTAGGGAGGATGCGGTAGCCTTCTGTAAGTGGCTCACTAAGCGGGAGCGTAAGCGCTCGCTCATCGGGCGGAACTCCATCTACCGCCTCCCTACCGACCGAGAGTGGAGCCGCCTCGCCGGCCTCACGGGGGAATCAGGTGAGACCCCCTACGAGCGCGATATTAATGATAGCACCCTCTTCGCCTGGGGGAACGCCTGGCCCCCGCCGCCCCGCGCAGGGAACTTTGCTAGCCAGGTCGGGGATACCCAGCCAGACCGCGCCATCGCAGACTACGCTGACCCCTATGTCTACACTGCGCCTGTCGGCTCGTTCACCCCCACTGCCACTGGGCTCTACGACATCGCTGGCAATGTCTATGAATGGGTGCGGGATGACTACGGTGTGGGACAATACGGTGTTACCAGAGGCGCCAGCTACCGCAGCTACCAGCCTGATAACCTCTACCTTAAGTTCCGTAACATTGCATACCCAGACACGGCTAACTCAGAGACCGGCTTCCGCATCGTTCTGGTGAAACGGTCAGACCCCTCCGCGCAGTAATCGACTACTGTCAGTGGCTGATGACCTAAAAGCCCTTACGTAGGTTAGAGGGGAGGATGTTAAGCTGCTCGCGGTATTTCGCAATTGTGCGGCGGGCGACCTTGAGCCCCTCTTCTTTTAGAACCTTTTCGATCCGTGAGTCAGAGAGCGGCTTGCTCTTATCCTCGCCATCGATGATCTGCTGGATGCGCTGGCGGACCCCAGTGTTAGCTACGGACTCACCCTCCTTAGTCGTGTAGCCACTGCAGAAGAAGCGGCGGAGGTCGAGTATGCCATGCGGCGTGTCGACATACTTCCCATGCACGGCACGGGACACAGTCGTCGCATGGATGCTTAGCTTATCAGCGATCTCGTTCATCGTCATGGGCTTTAGGTGAGAGGTTCCCTTCTCCAGGAACTCGATCTGGCTAGCGATGATCTCCGTGCCGATCGCTAGGATCGTCTCCTGCCTCTGGTCCAGCGCCTTAATTAAGTGGCGCCCCTCGCGAATCTGCTCGCGCAGGTAGGTGCGCACGCCCCGGTCCTTATCCTCAGAGAGGAGGTTCTTATAGGCATCACTGATGCGGATCTTAGGGAGATACTCGTTCGTGAGTTCAGCGAACCATTCCCCATCCAGGTTCTGCTGGAAGCTCATATCTGGCATCACGACCGGATTATGCGTGCCATCAAAGGATGATCCAGGGCTAGGATCGAGCTTAGCGATGCGCTGGGCCCCCAGCACGACCTCCTGCTCCGTGATCCTGAGCTTATTCGCGATCGTGCTGAACTGCTTACGCGCGAGGGGGGAGAGGTAATCTCGCACGATGTCATAAGCGACCGTATCTTGCAGTTGTAGGTGCTCTAGCTGGATGAGGAGGCATTCCTTTAGATCCTTAGCCCCCACGCCAGATGGGCGGAACGACTGGAGCCGGTCCAGTGCCTCCTCCATCTGCGGTAGCGGGATGTGAAACCGGGACGCTAGGTCAGACAGCGAGCTATCCAGGTACCCTCTGGAATCCAGGTCCCCAATAATGATCCTGATATTCTGGCGTTGCTCATCACTGGCAAGGCTGACCTCTAGCTGATCCATGAGGTGCTGCTGCAAGGTCTCTACCCCTACGAGGGAGTTCATGAGGTGCTCGCGGCGCTCTTGTGCCTCTATAGAGGATCCCGTCGCCCGGTTCTCTAGGATCGCGATTTCACGCAGGTCTTCATACTGCTCCTGGCTCGTCTCAGACTTCTCTCGGTCGTTCTGCTGCTCGCTCTCTAGATCCTGGAGGGAAACGGAACTACTGATGTCCTCGATCACAGGGTTAATCTCCAGTGCACTCTGGACGAGCTGATGCAGGTCTAGCGTATTAGCCTGTAAGATGTCCAAGCTCTGGCGGATCTGCGGCGCAAGGACTTGTGACTGGGAGAGGGTTTGGTGGAGACCAGCACTAGACATACCCTCACGCTAGGGGGGGAACCTCCAGTTGGCAAGCGCTAAAGCAGATAGAATGCCAACCTTGGCAATAAGTCATGAGTAATTTTTATCCATGCGCACCTTCTGCTGGTCAATGATTGATCAGGGGCTGATCAGTGCCTCCCCATTTTTAGTGCTTAACGTCCTCCGTAAAATGTCACAAACCCTTATGCCATAAGGGTTTGTAGGAGTTGGCACGTAACGAGCGATAGATAGGGTATATGACAAAGAACATTAGATACAGAGGAGCAGTCCAACCCATCGCCGAATACCAACAAGAAGTCGCTGAGCACCAGAAAGTTGCCGACCGTGAGTATGATGGCCAATACCGCGGTAGCGAGTTCCACCACGACAAGGGTGCCGACGAGCAAGCACACCAAGAGGCACAGCACAAGGCAGAGGTCCAATACCGTGGCGGTAAGGACACCATCCTCGTAGGGTAAGCCCCCCCGTAGCGAGAGCGTGCGTAGATCGCCTCTCTCTCGCTACACACCAGTATGTTGTTTATGCACCCTTCTCGCGCTCATCCATCTGGGGTGAGTGCGAGAACTGCGTTTGGGTCAGAGCCTTAAACGCATATACCCAAAAGGTGAGCAAGCCCCAGCTCAGCCCCACCACGACGCCCACATCAATAATCCCGCGCCACGGCTGGCTCAGTAACGATACCAGCGCGATCAGGCAGATCACCATGATCAGGATCACCCATACGACAATGCGCGTGCGCTTGTTCGCATGGAAGAACCCCATGGCAAAGAGCGGTGCCAATACCACCCGGATGCCCGTAGGCTGCGCCCGCAGCACTCTGAGACGGGCCGCCGTGCGAGGAGAAAAGTTCTTCTGAAACCCACGCACGCCCTCCGAATACCACATAAAGAGGGCAAACCCAATGAGCAGCGCCCATTGGACACCAGTAAGCCCCCCTTCGATCGCCTCCAGCCCTCTCGGTGCTAGCCGCACGATCGGGTTCAGTAAGAGAGCGGTGACTCCAATGATGGCCCAAATGATTCCTATAATTCCCATATATCAGCGCATACTGGTGACATCCCACCACATCATGCAATGCTAAAAGTCACCCAAATCAACTGCGCTCTTGGCACGCCTGTGCGTCAGTGTTATGCCATCCTCTACACATGAGGATCTCACAGAAACTAGACTACGCCCAGAGAGCCGTGGCGCATCTCGCCCAGCATTACGATGGTAAGACCGTCGCCCGCCTGGACGACATTGCTACCACGCAGTCTATCCCACCCTCCTTCCTCGTCCAAATCCTAGCAGACCTCCGTAAGGCCAGCCTCGTCATCAGTAAGCGCGGAAAGGCAGGGGGCTACCTCCTCGCCCGTAGCCCTGCACACATCTCCTTTGCCGATGTCATTGATGCTATCGAGCCCCAGCTTATTGAACCCACCAGCGCCTTCGATGGTGCCTCCTCTCCCGAGCTCGCCGCCGCCTGGAAGCAACTCTCCGACCACTTCCTCCACCAAACGCGCGCCCTCACCTATGACGACATTATCCACCCAAACCGCGAACCCATGTGGTTCATCTAATACCACAGACTGCACCTGAATAGTTACAGGTCGCCTTTGTTTGCACAAAACACGCCCTCCTCGCTGTTGCGGGAGGGCGTTGTGGTTTTATACTCACCTTACGGCAGTAATTGAGGCATGAGTATATTGCTCATGATTGTCCCTTCCTGGCGTTAGCCACTGACTTTCTCCTTAATGTCCGCTTATTCAATAGGTCGAGAGCCAAGAAGGGCAGTCAGAGGATGTGTTCACGAGTGGGACGATCGTGCCACAGTCTTTACCGCCGTAATGTGAGTTTGCGGCGATGGCGAGACGCCATCGCTCCCCTGTTTACGTTATGAACTCTGCCATGAGTTGGTGCATGGAGTTATCTGTTCTGTGGAGGGGTGGTTGCTCGTAATCCTGAATGATGAACCGCCCAGTATAATGCCAACCCTGCAATCCCAAATATAAGGGTAACCAAGCTCCACATTGTTGAACCAAACAGAAAGAGTCCAGACCTCTGGGTAACTAAATTTTTGGCATCCGCGTTTACCGCCAGAGCCATGATGATGTGTAGGATAATTACTGGGATTCAGTAAAAGATAGAGAGAAATTCAAAGATGTCCATGCCTTGCCTAGTTTATTTCCAGGGTGGAGACAGGCAAGAGCAAACGGCTCTTTCGCAGGTGAGCCCAGATGCTGAACAATGGTCCAGGTTGTGCCCCCCTAGCGGAACGGGGACTTCAGTCCCCGCGATCCACGTAGGATTCCTTCCTCACCCCTAGCTTCGCTATCGTACTCAATGGCGTGGGGGACTGAAGTCCCCCTTCTTCTCTGATGAGGCAGGAATGGCAAGGTGGATCGGGATCCTGCTTGTCATGAACAACGAAGTCAGAGAGGAAAAGGCACGCCACCAACTGGAGACTAAAAAGGGAGCTGGTTTCTCGCAGAAACCTTGATTCTAAAGCTTTTAGGACGAACAAGCTGAACTTGAGCCTTTAGCCTGAAGGCTTCGTCAGTCCGGTAGGGTAGGATCCCGATCCAACCCTACCTGCCTTCCTACCCCTCAGACTAAATGCTCTGCGCCAGTCCGTCATTTTTCATGTCGTGAGACACGAGTCGCCTGGCTTACCGGGTGCC
>CAYWAG010000081.1:0-6951 GCA_964455925.1 uncultured Verrucomicrobiales bacterium
CCACATCACCTGCCACGAAGATATTCTTATATGACGGTAAGGAGAGGTCTGGATCGACGATCAAGCGTCCTGAGCGATCCTTCTCTACATCGAGGCATTTCGTCACGCGGCTGGCTTGTACCCCTGCGGCCCAGATAATGGTCTCTGCCTCGAGAATCACGCCTGATCGCAGGAGCACCTTCCCGGTAGTGACATCCACTACCCGATCGTTCAGCATCACCTCTACCCCTAGTTCCTCTAGGTGCGCCTTTGCATTTGCCGAGTGCTCCTCAGAGAACCCCTTAAGGATGCGGTCTCCAGACTGGATAAGGATCGTCCGCAGGTTAGCCGGGTCAATGCAACGGAAGTCAGAGGAGAGCGCATGCTGGACTAGATCCTCGAACGCTCCTGCTAGCTCTACGCCCGTGGGTCCTGCACCGACGATGACGACGGTCATGAGTCGTTGCTGCTCCTCTGGGTCATCAATAATCTCTGCCTTTTCCAGGGAGCTGAGCACGCGCTGGCGCACACGGTAGGCATCACGCAGGTTCTTCAGGCCGATGGTGTGCTGCTCCCAGTCCTCGTTACCGAACCACGAGGTCCGTGTTCCGGATGCGATCAGCAGGTAATCATACTCATACCGGCGCTCCTTCCCCTGCACTACCTGGGCCTCTGGGTCGATGTCGTATGCATGGTCTAGGAAGACAGAGACATTACGTGCCCCAGAGAGAATCCCCCGTAGGGAGCGGGCGATATCTGTGGCTCCTAGCGTGGCAGAGGCGAGTTGATATAACAGAGGTTGGAAGAGGTGGTGGTTCTGCTTATCGAGCAGCGTGACCTCAAAATCGGGATTATTCGCCAAATTTCTCGCACAGGTCAGCCCGGCAAACCCTCCTCCAATGATTACAACTTTCTTAGCCATCTTACCCAAACTCTGTGCCCCACCTCCTAAAATAGCAACCTCAGATCACGAAAAAATCAGAAAAAACCATTCTCCACATCCATGCTGTGAGATACGAATTTTTTATAGACTGTTTTGTTCCGCAGTCTCTCTATAGAGGGAGGAGAGCTGAACAACCATCCGACCAAGTTATGATAGACAGAATGCGCATTGAGTTTGTGACCGACACGTTTCCTCCTGATATTAATGGAGTGGCGATGACCTTAGGGCGCTTTGTCGATGGGCTGCGTGCGCGGGGGCATCATGTGCATGTGCGTCATACGGCAGATCGCCCAAAGCAAAAAGGAGAGACTCCCCTGCCCTCGATCCCCCTGCCGGGTTATAAGGAAGTGCGGTTAGGGCTACCCAGCCGGTATAAGTTCTTCTCACAATGGGAGAAGAAGCGCCCCGATGTGGTCTATGTCGCGACGGAGTCCCCCATGGGGTATTCGGCGATCAAGGCGGCGGCGGCGCTGGGCATCCCTGTAGCGGCGGGGTTCCATACGAACTTCCATGAGTATCTGAAGAACTATAAGCTCCAGAGCTTTCAGCCCGCCGCCCTGGGGTTCCTTAAGAAAATCCACAATACTGCTACCTGTACCTTTGCGCCCTCGCCCGAGGTGGTTGATCGCTTATTAGCAGAAGGGTTTGAGGAAGTCCGCCTTCTAGGGCGAGGCGTAGATACTGCCTTATTTTCACCCGATAAGCGTCAGGAGCAGCTACGCCTATCGTGGCAGGCAGGTGCGCAGGATCTGGTCTGCCTCTATGTCGGGCGGGTCTCCCATGAGAAGGACATCCCCACCTCCATCGCTGCCTATGAGGCGATGCGGGAGCTACGCCCCGGGACGAAGATGGTGATCGTGGGAGATGGACCAGAGCGAGAGGCACTGCAGAGGGCGCATCCTGATCTTATCTTTGCGGGTATGCAGACGGGGGAAGATCTCGCTGCGCATTACGCTGCTGCAGATGTCCTCCTCTTTGCCAGTCAGACGGAGACCTATGGAAATGTGGTGATGGAGTCGCTGGGCAGTGGCAATATCACCCTGAGTTATGATTATGCCGCTCCTGGGCGGTTTGTCGAACATGGGGTCAACGGGTATAAGGTACCGGTGGGTGAGCGGGAGCAGTTCATTGAGGCGGCTCGTGACATTGCCCGCGGGACGGATCATAGCCCCCTGCGTCTAGCGGCGCGGAAGACTGCCACGAACCTCTCGTGGGAGCGCGTGATCGCCGCCTTTGAGCTAAACCTGCGGAACCTAGCGCTGAACTCTCACAATATCCGCAGCCTGAACCGGGCAAAACTCCAGAGAGCCTCCTACCGCAGTGTCTTTATCTCCGACGTCCACCTAGGTGGGGAAGATAGCAAGGTGAAAGAGGTGGTCCACTTCCTGAAGAATATCACCTGCGAACACCTGTATCTGAACGGAGACATCATCGATGGCTGGGCACTCCGGCGTGGCGGGCAGTGGCAGAAGAAGCACACCCGCTTCCTCCGCACCATCCTCACTAAGGTGGAGAAGGAGGATGTAAAGGTGACCTACATTCGGGGGAATCACGACGAAATCCTAGACCGCTTTCTCCCCCTGCAGTTCGGCACCTTTCAGCTCAAGAAGGAGGCCATCCACACTGGGGTAGATGGGAAGAAGTACCTCATCGTGCATGGAGACGGGTTTGATAGCATCTCCACTAAGCATAAGTGGGTCGCGATGTTAGGGGCCGTTGGGTATGACTTACTCCTAAGGATTAACCGCTTGTATAACCGCTACCGCCGCTGGCATGGGAAGGAATATTACTCCATCTCTAAGCTCATAAGAGCCAGAGTAAAGTCCGCCGTCACCTTTGCCGATGCCTACCAGGACATCCTGCGGGAGCATGCGCAGAAGAAGCAATGCGACGGCATCATCTGTGGTCACGTTCACACGCCTGCAGATCAAGAAGTCAATGGCGTCCGGTATCTAAACTCTGGGGATTGGGTGGAGTCCCTTAGCGCCGTCGTGGAGCACCATGACGGACGGTTTGAGATCATTTATTATGAGGACTTCGTGCTCAGCCTCATCGCGGAACAAGCTGAGCTCGATAAGATCAATGCCGAGTACGACCGCGCCCTGTCACAATCATAAGTGGCATTACCGTGGAGCGATGGAGAGAAGATACGCCGAAAAGCGTCAATCTCGTGACGCTATCCGTATAATTGAAGAGTGTTAGAGATTAGGGCGCAGGAGCTAATCGGGTGCTAAAAACGGCTAAAAACCAGTGAATCCAGAAGATGCGTGGTGAAAAACTTCATTTTCCGTTTCCACCCGCCCTGAATCCGTGTTACGTTTTTTGTATATATTGAAGGAGAGGTTCCTTCTGCGTATTACGTAATTACATTAGATATGGCTAGAACAATAACGTTATTTACAGGTCAGTGGGCAGATATTCCACTGAAGGAGCTGCTTCCACGAGTGAAGGAGATGGGATATGAAGGCGTGGAGCTTGCATGTTGGGGAGACCACTTTGAGGTGCAGCGTGCCTTAAACGAGGAGGGGTATGTGGAGTCCCTGTGGGCGCTACTGCAGGAGAACGGGCTGGTGTGCTATGCGATCTCTAACCACCTGGTGGGGCAAGCCGTGTGTGACCTCGTGGACGAGCGTCACCAAGCCATCCTATCACCTGCAGTGTGGGGCGACGGAGAGCCAGAGGGCGTGCGCCAGCGGGCGGCACAGGAGCTGATCGATACCGGTAAGGCGGCGCGTAAGTTTGCAGATGCGGGGAAAGAGTATATGGCGGGGTTCCCAGAGGGGACTGGTAAGGTGGTCGTTAACGGCTTTACGGGTTCCAGCATTTGGCACTCGATCTACGCCTTCCCACCGACTACGCAGGAATATTACGATAAGGGGTTCCAGGACTTTGCAGATCGCTTCCTCCCGATCCTAGATGCCTATAAGGCGGAGGATGTGTATTTCGCCCTAGAGGTTCACCCGACGGAGATCGCCTTTGACATTGCCTCTGCGCACCGTGCCCTAGAGGCGGTGGGCGGGCACGAACGGTTCGGGTTTAACTATGACCCTAGCCACCTGGGGTATCAAGGCGTGGACTACGTGCGCTTTATCCGCGAGTTCCCAGAGCGCATCTTCCATGCACACATGAAGGATGCTTGGTGGGGGCACGGTGATGGCACGGTGGGAGTGTTCGGAGGACACACGGACTTCACCGACGCGCGTCGTTACTGGGACTTTCGCTCTGTTGGGCGTGGGGATGTCAACTTCGAGGAGGTCATCGTAGCGCTGAACGACATTCACTACCGTGGTCCTCTGTCCGTGGAGTGGGAGGATGGCCGTATGGACCGGTTTGCGGGTGCTACGGAGAGCTGCGCCTTTACTAAGAAAGTGGACTTTGAGACGAATACAGCCGCCTTTGATGCCGCCTTTGACCAAAAGAACCAATAATTCACGATAAGAATATGTCTGCATATAAGAGAAAGATTAAGATGGGAATGATCGGCGGAGGACGCGGAGCATTCATTGGGGCGGTTCACCGCATCGCGGCGAACATTGATGGTCAGATCGAGCTGGTCTGCGGGGCCTTTAGCTCATCGGAGGAGAAGTCTAAGCTCTCTGGCGAGGATTTCTTCCTAGCACCTGAGCGTTGCTACGGTAGTTATGAGGAGATGATGGCGGCGGAAGCCCAGCTCCCGCAGGGTGAGCGCATGGACTTCGTCGCGATTGTGACGCCTAACCACGTGCACTTCCCTGCGGCGAAGGCGGCTCTGGAGGCGGGCTTCCCCGTCCTGTCTGATAAGCCTGCTACCTTTGACCTCGCGGAGGCAAAGGAGCTGCAGAAGATCGTGGAGAAAAGCGGGCTGCTCTATGGGCTCACGCATAACTACACGGGATACCCGCTGGTGAAGCAAGCACGCCAAATGATCGCCGACGGTAAGCTAGGGAAGGTGCGCAAGGTCGTGGTGGAATACCCGCAGGGATGGCTCGCCACGAAGGTGGAGGACTCTGGGCAGAAGCAAGCCGCATGGCGCACGGATCCTAAGAAGTCTGGCGCGACAGGCTGTGTCGGTGACATCGGGACACATGCAGAGAACCTAGCAGAATACATCACGGGTCTGCACATTCAGGAGCTCTCCGCAGATCTCACCTCCTTTGTCGATGGGCGCATCTTAGATGATGATGCTAACATGTTGCTCCGCTTTGAGGGCGGCGCTAAGGGCATCCTGCACAGCTCACAGATCGCCGTGGGGGAGGAGAACAACCTGAACATCCGCGTATGGGGAGAGAAAGGTGGCATCGAGTGGCACCAAAAAGAGCCCAACACAATGCTGGTCAAATGGCTAGAGGAACCCACGCAAGTGTTCCGCACGGGGATGGGCTACCTCGGAGAGGTCTCTGCTAACGCCACGCGCACTCCCCCAGCTCACCCAGAGGGGTATCTGGAGGCATTCGCGAATGTTTATAAGAACTTCGCAGATCACCTCCGCGCTGTCATTGACGGGGTGGATCCTGACCCACATTGCCTAGACTACCCTCGGATCGAAGACGGGGTGCGCGGCATGGCGTTCGTCGAGGCCGTCGTCAAATCCTCTACCAACAACGCCGCCTGGACCCAGATCGAGGCGTAATCCCACTGACAGGGTAACTGTTCACGGAGTGCCAGCGTTCCATGCTGGCGTTCCTATACCTCTAGCCAGCGGGAGAGGTCGGACTGGAGCTGGGGGGAGTTCCGGACGAGGTAGCGCTGGCCGACTGACATGAGGGCGGAGCGCCCCTTAGACCCGGTGAAGCGGAGGTAGACTTCGCTCTTGCCTGGGTGGCGCTGCAGGACTTGCTTAATCTCGGCGATGTCAGAGGCATCATGACGGAGCACGGACAGGCCCACCACGATGCCCTTAATCTTCCTGCTCGTCATCTTTACCTCCGTGACCTCGGAGCAATACCCGATGCGCACTTCCTCGGTTCGGTCATCGACCTGAACGCCGGCTTTAAACCGGATGACAGTCCCGGGCTGTAAGATCCCCGCCTCCTTAGCAGGGAGGTAGGTCTCACTCCACATCGCGATCTCGACATCACCGGTAAAGTCCTCTAGGTAAACGACGCCAAAGGGCTTACCTGCCTTGGTGAACTTATGCTCCACATGGGAGATCATGCCTGCGAACTTATACTTTTGGCGCTTATCAGAGGCATCTAGCTCTGAGATCATGCCAAACCCGGTGTAGCCATCTCCATCTATGACTCCACGGAAGTTATCTAACGGGTGCCCTGTGACGTAGAACCCCAGTAGCTCCTTCTCATGTACCAGTCGCTCATCCTTTGGCCATTCCTCGATGCGGTCTTGCGAGTGCGTCGTCTGTGCGGGTGCTGAGGAGACCTCATCAAACCCAAAGAGCGCGCCCTGTCCTGAGACCCGATCCTTCTGCAGCGCACTGGCGGCGGTGAGGACATTCTCTAGGCGCAGCGTCATGCCGGCACGGGTCTCGCCCGTCCAGTCCAGCGCGCCCGCCTTAATAAGGTTCTCCAGAATACGGCGGTTAATGACCTTCCCGTCCAGGCGGTTAGCGAGGTCGTCGAGGCTCTCGAACACGCCATCGGAGGTGCGGTTCTCTATGAGGAGCTGCATGGCGGCTTCCCCCACGTTCTTAATGGCAGCCAGACCATAGCGGATGGCGGCATCACCATTGGCGAGACGCTCAGGGGAGAACCGCTGCTGCGACTTATTAATGTCAGGCGGCATGATCTCTATGCCCATGCGGTAACACTCAGAGACAAACACCCCGATCTTATCGGTGTTATTAATCTCGTTCGACAGCAGGGCTGCCATAAACTCCACGGGGAAGTTCGCCTTTAGATACGCGGTCCAATACGAGATCATCCCGTAACAGGCGGAGTGCGATTTGTTAAATCCGTAACCAGCGAAGCCCGCGATCTTATCGAAGATCTGGTTCGCGAGTCCCGCATCAATGTCGTTATGCTTCTTAGCACCCTCGATGAAAATCTCGCGCTGCTTCTGCATCTCCTCGGGCTTCTTCTTACCCATCGCTCGAC
>CAYWAG010000082.1:0-3139 GCA_964455925.1 uncultured Verrucomicrobiales bacterium
TTGCCATATGCTCACCATAAACTTATCTGAACACTAGTGCAAGCGTTATGTCATGGTATTTCCCCCCGAAGGATCACGATCACCTTTCAGTTAAACTCGGGAGGTGGAAAATGTCGTGTGTCGGAGGATAAACAAAAAGCTCCCCTCAGCCGGATCCGAGGGGAGCTTAGGATTAACAACAAGAAAAATTACACCTTAGTTCGGAACGCGGAAGGTGTTCTCGCGGACAAAGTTATAGAAGCGGTCCTTCGTCTCCTTCGTAAGTTGTCCATGCTTATGCCCCTTCTTCTCGACGATGACCTCGATGTCTCCACCGAGCTCCTTATACATCTTCTCTAAGATCGCATCGTTCTCCTCATAAGGCACAGCGTGGTCAGAGTCCCCACAAATGCTCAGGATCTTCACCCCAGACTTCGCCAACGGCTCCAGCAGGTGGATCGGGCTGTTCGTGCGGAGGTATTCGGTCGCTTGATCAAGAGTATCAAACTCATCGTATTCCTTCGTGTAGAGCTCGAAGGAGGCCTTAGAGCCAGGTCCCGCGTAAGTCTTACCAGGGGCATACTCATACTCCCCGGCAAAGGGCTTACCAGCAGGCCAGCTCAGGCCATTAGAACAAGCATTATCCATCAGGATGCCCTCTATGTGGTCAGGATACTCATAAGCATAACGGATCACCATGAACCCACCACGGCTCATCGCCGACGCAGAGAAAGTCGGCGCGTAGCCTTGCTCCTGCGTGAGGTAATCATAGACCGCCTTCACCTTTTGGTTGCCGCGAGGGTGCCCCACGACACTACCGTAAACATTCACGACAGAGTATCCCTCCTCTAGGAGCTTTAGGTCGGTCTTCATGGATTGACCCGTGTTAGAGGAGTAGAAGATGTTACGCCAGAGCCATGGCTTCTTACCAGACTTATGCGTCACGCCCGGCTTAGGAGGGATGATCTTAAAGGTTTGCCCCGTAGGGGTGGTAACGGTGTACTCAATGTAACCAGGAGCATGCTTTAGGAGCGCACGCACGGAGTTCGCCTTTGGGAACGCCCACGGCAGGGTATCCGTGCCCTCGGTAAGCACGTTAGAGACGAGCGCGTTTGCCCACAGCGCCCCCGTGATCGCGTTTCCTCTGGCGTTAAGGTCGGTGCCGACTCCGTTTTCACTCGCGCTATCAGCCTGCATGTTCGCCTTTAGGCGGTCTGTGTTTTCACCACCCAGGGCATTAAAGTGGTCCACAAAGAGGACATTCTTCTGCTCCATCTGGAACTTTGCCGCCAGCGTCTGGAGTGCCTCGTTATAGATGTTCACGTTCGTCTTCCGGCGCTCGACCGTTTGGTTCGGCGGGATCGCTCCCAGTAGGATCGTAGGAGAGCCAATGCCGGGCAGGGCATAGATCTGGTCGATCAGGCTCTTCATCCGCTCTGGCGCCCCATCGATCTTATCGGTGTGGATATCGTTGGTGCCGAGCATGAGGCAGATGGTGGACGGCTTGCTCGATTGGAGCGCCGGAGCCCCCCACATCGTGTCGAGCTGCGCCGCTACATCGCTAATAGTCGCACCCGATAGCGTAGAGTGCCCCGTGTAAGCCGCGTCTGCAGGCAGTCCCTCCGCCTGTGTCGTGAGGTGCCCCACGAGGGAGAACTGATACCCATCCGCCTTCAGCGCCTGGTGGAGCACGCTGCGCGGCGTCGTCTCCGCATCCGCATCTTGGTCACCCAGGGAGACCTGATCCCCGATCGTCCAAATCGCGCCAAGCTCCTTCTGCTGCTCCGCATCCGCGCTCAGTGAGATGACATCGAGCTTAGTAGAGACCGTCTGAGAGTACACTGGTGCAGGCACTCCTTTCTTCATCCCGATCTTTACCTCGTAATCACGCAGCGGGGAAGAGGCACGGTAGAGCACGATCCGGTCGATCTCATATGCCTTCCCGAGGTCGATCTCGAGCCATGGACTTTCTTCACGCGCAGAGCGAGGACCAGTGTTAAGGTTTGTCCCCATATCTACCGCGCCGCTAGGGCTATACTTAGCGATGTTCGAGAACTGGCTGGACATCGTTGCAGGGCGGCTCAGTGCCACATTTTTCCCACCAGAGAAGACCTGCACCTCGGAGACATGTAGGGTCTTCTTCGGGCCTGGGACTTCGATACGCACGATGCGCCCTTTCACAGGGTCTAACTGGTATGATCCAGCACTAGCGGACAGGGCGGAGGCGCCTAAGAGCAGTAAGCCCGCCTGCGAGAGACGACGACCAACATTCCTTAAGAACGGGCGGGGGGAGGAGGGGGGATAAGAAGACATATCTTTCAGCATATAGGGGACACCCCGTCCCGACCACTACATAACGCAGGACAGGGCTGTCATTATCTGTATGATACGCTAGTTTAGGGCAAGAAGTGTACTTCTTTTTTAGCACTCACGATTACCGCTTGCCAGATCTAAATCCTGCCAAAAAGACCGTTCCTGCCAGACATCGCTTGCCATCTGGACTGTGCGCCCTTAGGGTGCGCTCATATGATACGTCTCGCCCTCTCTCTGCTCGTAACCCTGCACAGCCTCTCCGCCCAGGTTATCCAACGCGCGCCCGTCCCAGCTCACATCACACAGGAGGCCCAGGCCGCCGTGCAGCAGCTCGCCACCGAACTCATGAAGGAGAACTACCTGTACGCCTTCCAGTTCATGTACCCGCGCCTTAAGGAGTCCTCCGCTAAGGAGCTCGGCGGCATGAAGGCCCTAGAGACCCGGTTTGCCGAGATGCCCCGCCAAATGCGCACGCAGGGCATCAACATCATCGACTTCCGTGTGCGCCCAGCGGTGAACGCCTTCGAGGTAAACGCCGCCCTGTTCAATGACCTGCGCAAGGCCCCCGAGTTCACCGAATACCTCGTCATCCTCCCCACTACCATCCTCTATCGTGGTGTCGATAACAGCACCGGCACGATCAAACGCCTCCAGCGCGACAGCTACCAGCTCGCCATCAGGGGGAAGAAAGACGGCAGTGCCTGGACCTTTATCGATGGCGGTAGCATGACCATCCGCCAGCTCCGCTCCCTCTTCCCTAACCTCCCACAGCAAGAGGCCGACCTCCGCCTCCCTGCCCAAAAGATGCAAGAGCTCTAAAGCCGCAACAGCACCACCATCGACCACC
>CAYWAG010000082.1:3239-6946 GCA_964455925.1 uncultured Verrucomicrobiales bacterium
ACCACCATCGACCACCTACGATCATGCCCATCATTACAAAGCGCGGAGACGACGGACAGACCGACCTCCTGTTCCAGAAGAAAGCCGCCAAGACCTCTCCCCGCATCGAGGCGCTCGGCGCGGTCGATGAGCTAAACGCCCATCTGGGGCTCGCCCGCGTACACGCGCACCAGGAGGCACTCACCACCTGGATCGACCACACCCAAGCCCAGCTCGTGAACCTCATGGGCATGCTCGCCACCGCCCCCGACGACTGGGAGCAATACCTCCAGAAAGGATACGGCACGATCACCACTGCAGAGATCACCACCCTAGAGACCCTAGCCGCCGACCACGAGGCCGATGGCAACCGGTTCCGCGGATGGCTCCGCCCCGGCGCGGACCACTCCCACCTCACCGCCCAGCTCCACGTCTGTCGCACCGTCTGCCGCCGCGCAGAGCGCCGCTGCTGGGCCACCGACCTCGCCACCCCAGAGCCACGCATCTACCTAAACCGCCTCGCCGACGTCCTCTGGCTCCTCGCCTCTGCGAGTTCTAACCAGTAAAAAACAGGGACCAGCACAAAAGAGGCTCGCCATCCCCCCAGCACTCACACACACTGCGCTCATGATAGAACGTCTAGAGACTAAACCGCGCATGAGCCGCATCGTAAAGCATAACGGAACCATCTACCTCTGTGGGCAAGTCTGTGCCGATGCCGAGCAAGGCATCACCGAACAAACCCAAACCATGCTCGACAAGGTCGACGCCCTCCTCCTGCAATCCGGCAGTGACCGCGAGCACATCCTCAGTGCCACCATCTATATTAAGAGCATGGACGACTTCGCCGAGATGAACGCCGTCTGGGATGCCTGGGTGCCCGACGGTCACGCGCCCGCCCGCGCCTGCGTCACCGCCAACATGGCGCGCGAAGCCCTCCTAGTAGAAATCTCCGTCATCGCCGCAGAGAAAGAGTAGCCTCTCACAATTATGGAGCGAGATGATCCCACCCTCCTTCTAGGGGCGTGGCGGTGTTCGTAGTGATCTCCCCAATGTGGCTGACCTGGAAGGGAGCATCCCTGAGCTGCTCCGCCAAGGCAGGAGGGAGAGTAAAGAGGAGTTCATAGTCTTCGCCATCGGTAAGCGCGGTCTGGGGGGTGGCACCTGCCCGGAGCGGGAGACTCTCTGGGACAATACTGTAACCTACCGCACTGCAGTGTGCCAGTCTAGGGAGGTCACGGGCTATCCCGTCAGAGAGATCCATCATGGCGCTAGGACGAGCATTCTGGACCAGCCAGCGGGCTTCTCCCTGTCGGGGGCAGAAGCGGAGGTGGTGCTCTGTGTGAAAGGTGTTCCCGAGCTCGCCCGTGACATAGATACCGTCCCCGACCTGTGCTCCGGAGCGCAGGATAGGAGCGGAAATGCAGTGCCCGTAGCCCGTGATGGAGAAGAACTCGGGTTCCCCCTCCCCTACCTTACAGGTTTCTCCCCCCACGATGTGCCCGCCGTATTCCATGCACAGGGCATCCATAGCAGCATACATCTCGCGGAGTTGCTCTAGGGCGCTACTCCCACGCAGACCACAGGTGACGAGGAACGCCTCTGGCACTCCGCCCATCGCGGCGAGGTCACTGATAACACGTGCTATGGCCTTTCTGCCCACGAGGGCTGGAGGCGTCTGCGGAAGGTAATGACGGCCTTCGATGACGGAGTCCGTCTTTAACAACCGCCCCTCTGCCAGCACCGCACAATCATCCCCGATCCCGACCCCCACGTCGGGTGCACGCAGCACAGAGCTCAGACTACGCACCAGCGTGTCTTCCGATAGCTGACTAAGGGGAGTAGGCATAGAGGAAGCTTACAGGTAATGGGTAACATGACAAGAGTAGGCTTTGCTGAGGTGTGACTCTATCTGATGGATAGCAGGAGATCAAACCACACCCGCCCCCCTACGGGATTTTGTTGCATCACCCTCTGGCTCTGCGCTTATACTGCCGTCTGAGCTATGGGGTACTATTGTAGATACTGTGGCCGCACTCGGCGGAATGAGAAGTTTAGCGGCAAGGGGCGTAAGAAGGGCATCTGTAAGGATTGCACCTCTATCCCCCGTGCGGAGCGCGATAAAATCGACCGCATGGAGGCGCTATGGGGCTTTGTGGACCAATCCCGGATCTCAGAGAAAAACCTAGCGTATCTGCGCGAATGTAGGCAACACGCCGACTCAGAGGTACAGCATTTAGCCACTCTTCTCATCAAGCTACGCGAGGTCTCCCCACACAGGAAAAAGCGTTGGAGAAAGGTGAAGCATGCCGCCCCGAGCCTGTTCCGTGCTTGTGAAAGTCTAGGGCTGCTCGATGAATGGTACAGCAACGATCCCATGCACACATCTGAATTGACACATCCGTCATTCCCCTCTCTGCTCCCCGGCATGGAACTCCTAGCAGTATATGATGACGAGGACATTGCGGAAGCCGCGGCTAAGAAAGTAGCCGGCCCGATGCGCCTGGCGAGTGACCGCGATGATAATCAGCTGGTTTATCGCCTCTTCGGCACCCCGTCTTGGACGAACTTCTATGCCCTAGAAATGTTCGAACTCCCACAGCTTAAGGCCATCATCCAGCAGCGCGCCGCCGGACAACCCTACGATGCACAGGAGCACGCCCGCATCATCAGTAGCCTCTCCTTCCTAGAGTCCACATACAACCTCAAGATCCCAGAGCGGTGGCGATAATCACACCCCGCTTCATCGGTTCCAAGGAAGCTTCGCGATGAGGAGCCCCATAGCGCAGGTATCCGTAATGCCCGCAAACATCAGACCAGCACCTACGAAGGCAGAAAGACCATAGAAACCGGGATGGACGAAGAGACCCAGCATTACTCCGGTGAAAACGAGAAAGCCAGCAGCGATGCGAACTTGCCGCTCCAGCGACATCGTAGCTTGACCGCGAATCACAGGGTGGCCAGCAGCGGACCAGGCGTTCATACCGCCGGGGAGAACCTGTAGATCCGTAAAGCCTGCATCAGAGAGCAGCCGCTGCGCCTTATCTGCTCTGGGTCCAGAGGCACAGATCAGCAGGAGCTTAGTGGCAGAGGGAATCGCAGCGACCTCCGGGTGCCCCGCGAGCTGGTCTAAGGGAATATTCAGGGCGCCATCGAGCTGCATGCTCTTAAATTCAGCAGGAGTACGAACATCCAGGAGGGTGTAGTCAGAGAGAGTCTGTGGGGTAATCATCGGCTTTTAAGGCTGAGGCTGATGATACAGTCTTCGGTGCAAGGCGTCAATCGAGGTATTCTACCAATGCGTAGCAGGGCTACCTCGTAGCCCAGGGTGTGATGTCAGCTAATGTTTTCCCAATCCAATTCTACTTGTGTTGCCTAGCGGAAGGGGGACTTCAGTCCCCCACGAGACCTCGCAGAACTCCTTCCAACCTCACAGCTCGCCATCCCCCCAAAGACGATGGGGACTACAGTCCCCACTCCTCTCTAACGCGTAACATCGTCTCTTGTTAAGAGATCGTCTAGTTGCTCTGGGCTGAGGCCTTGGCGATGGAGGGCTTGGGTGAAGGCGGCCTCATCTTGCCAATCAGCCCTCAGACGCTGAATGTTCCTGCGAGCAACCCCAGTGTTGTGCGGGTCGTTGCTGATTGAGAAGATGCGGTATGCTCTCACGAGGTGGGTTAATGCTGATGGGTGGTCCCGACGCTCCTGTGCAATCAGTCCAAGGTGGT
>CAYWAG010000083.1:0-2349 GCA_964455925.1 uncultured Verrucomicrobiales bacterium
CAGAGGCACAATACAAGCGATAGCGCAGGATAGCCCCTAGGCAAAGACACAGAGTTTTTTGTTTATCTTGATCGAATAATCTCATCTAAAGTTGATAAAGAAAGTGGATTGAGTCAAATAAAAGTTTTGAGAGACATTGGATTACCTTCACCTGCTGGGTGAAAGCATCCGATTACGAGAATCAACTACAAATCCTACTCCTCTGTGCCTCCGTGCCTTTGCCTAGGGGCTATCCTTCGTATTGTGGTTCAAATCATCTGCGGATTCTAGGATTATAATCACCTGAATATATAATCAGGTGACTACTGAAAAGTTTATGTTCATTGGGACATTTTTCGGACTTATTCTAAAAAGTTTCACATTTAGCTTTATTCACGCTGAGAATTCGCTAAAAAGATTCCCTAGAGGATCTCTAAAAGACTCCGCACATCAGAATCCCCCCGTGGGGTTCTTGCTGAGGTTTTTAAAGATCCTCTTTTACTCGATAGAACAATGGCGCACCCAATGTTTGATCACGAGTAGGACTACATGGGCGAGCTTGGTTCCATCAAGCTCTCGTTGCAGAGAAGCGTGCTTACCACCGGGGCAGTCGAACCCCTAAGCACTTTCTTAACCCATCCAGCTCCGCTCATGTTCATCACCAGGTCGCCCTCCTCACCTCCTACCGAGTTTCCCCCCTGACTTACCGAACACTATGTCCCATCACCACCTTACCTCGCGTGAACAAGGAGAGGCTGAACGCCTCGCCGACTTCATACTCCTCTCCCAAGGCTCCTGCATCCTTAATCTCTCCCCAGAGCTTACTAAGGCTAAGATCTCCTACCCTCAGTTCTTCCTCCTCACCTACCTCGCTAGTGAGGAGTTTCTCGCCATGTCTGACATTGCTAAGAAGATGGGACACACGACCGCCGCCGCTACCGGTCTAGTAGATCGCCTCCAGAAGCTCGGGTTCGTCGAGCGTAAGCAGGCATCTGATGACCGCCGCCGCATCATTGTCCGCATTACGCAGGAAGGCGTGGAGGTCGTCGCTAAGATGCGTGGCACGATCGCACAGAGCATGTCTGCAATGATGGCAGAGATGGACTCTGAGGAAGCCTCCACGGTAAAAGGAGCACAACGAGTGCTTGATTTATTCTAAGCACCCTGTGCACCATAGAGCACGTATGAGTGCTCCTAACGAATCGTTTTTAGTCCCGCTGCGAGAAGCGGGATTTCGTGTTTCATGGGTCCCAAAGGTTGCGGGCGTAGAGGTAAAGGTGGGGCGCGATGAGGCGATCACGCGCTTACTGCCGCACCATGAGGCCGCCGCCAGTGCACTAGGTGCCGTGGATGGACAGTTTTGGCGCTGTGAGCAAGTGCATGGGAACCTCACCCTACCAGTGCGAGGCACATACCAGCCAGAACTCACAACCGGTGCAGATGGGCTGGCGACCTCTGACCCTGACGCCGTCTTAGGGGTATATGTCGCGGACTGTGGGGCGCTCTACATTGGCGACCCCGTGCAGCGTGCCGTCGCGGTCGTACACTCTGGTAAGGTAGGGACAGAGAAGAACATCCTGGGAGCAACCATTGCTATGATGCAGCGCGAATACGACTCCTCCCCATCCGACCTGATCGTTAGTCTCGCCCCCTGCATTCGCCCGCCCGCGTATGAGGTCGACTTTGCCGCCCAGATCCGCCAGCAAGCCCTAGCGGCAGGGGTATTAGACTCGCACTACTATGACTGCGACCTCTGCACTACCTCAGATCCGGACTGCTACTATTCCTACCGCCAAGAGCAGGGCCAGACAGGACGTATGCTCGCCCTCATCGCCGTGTAACCGCCTCACTCCTTAACAGCCCCTCTCTCCTGCCCCTCATGGACACTCCCCTTCCCTCCCTCGTGCTCTCTGCCCCGGCTAAGGTGAACCTCACCCTCCGTGTCGTGGGTAAGCGCGAGGACGGCTTCCATGAGCTAGAGACACTCATGGTTCCCGTCCCGGCACTAGCAGACACGCTCACCTTTACCCCTGCAGAGCACTACACCCTCACCTGTGACACCCCTGGCGTCCCGCTAGATGAGTCGAACCTCGTGACAAAGGCCGTCCGCGCCTATGAGGCAGCGGCAGGCATCACCGTCACGCACCAGATCGCACTCCAAAAGCGCATCCCCCATGGCGCCGGTCTGGGCGGAGGCAGCAGTGATGCCGCCACGACCCTGCTCGGGCTAAACCAGCTGTATAACACCGCGCTCCGCTTTCCGCAGTTACACACCCTCGCCACCGCTCTAGGGTCTGATGTGCCCTTCTTCCTCTACCAGTCCCCCTGTATGTGCCGAGGGCGCGGCGAACTCATCGAGCCACTGGATGC
>CAYWAG010000083.1:2449-6777 GCA_964455925.1 uncultured Verrucomicrobiales bacterium
ACCAGTCCCCCTGTATGTGCCGAGGGCGCGGCGAACTCATCGAGCCACTGGATGCTGCCGCCGCCTTTACCCTCTGCCTGCTTAAGCCCGCCTTTGGCGTATCCACGCCGGATGCCTTTAAGCGCTGGAAAACCTCGCGACCACTGGCGGAGGTTCCCTACGCCCCCCAGCATGGGCCCTATGGCCCCATGTTTAACGACCTAGAGCGTCCCGTCTTTGAGAAGCACCTCTTCCTCGCCCAGTGTAAGCAATGGCTCCTACAGCAGCCTGAGGTCCAGGTCGCCCAAATGAGTGGCTCTGGCTCCACCATGCTCGCCGTCGTCTCCAACATAATAGAGGGACAAGCCCTCCTAGAGCGCGCCAAAGCTGAGCTCGACCCCACCCTCTTTACCTGGTGTGGAGAGCTTTGAATTCCCTTTACACCGACCTGATCCTTCGGTACGAGAGACCGTATGAGTGAACGTGATACTGCTATCGAAGCTGCCAAAATGGCAGGAGCCTTCCTGAAGCTGAACTTTTATAAGGAGAAGAAGGTCGATGAGGCTCTCGCCCATGACATTAAGCTAGAGCTCGATGTAAAGACGCAGGACATGATCGAGGAATACCTCGCCAAATCTTACCCAGACTACGCGTTCTACGGTGAAGAGGGCATCACTGGGGCAAAGGATAGCCCGAACCAATGGATCGTGGATCCCATTGATGGCACGGTAAACTACTTCTATGGCATCCCACACTTCTGTGTTTCCATCGCGCTGCGTAAGGCAGGCGTGCTCACCCTCGGCGTGATCTATGACCCCATGATGGATGAGCTCTGGGTCGTCGAGCGCGGCCAGCAGGCCACACTCAACGGACAGCCCATCTCATGCAGCCCCCGCACCGAGCTCGCAGAGAGCATCGTGTTCGTAGGCTATGGCAGCACGCCAGAGTCTAACGAGACCGGCATAGAGCGGTTTGCCCGTGTCTCACGCCAAGTGCGTAAGATGCGGATGACAGGCTCCGCCGCCCTCGCGATGGCATACGTCGCCTGTGGGCGTTACGACGCCTATGTAGAGAGCCGCATCTCCCTCTGGGACATCGCCGCTGGGCAGCTCCTCGTTGAGGCCAGTGGCGGGCATGTCAAGCTCCAGCCGCACCCCTCAGATGCCGATAAGCTACAGATCCGCGCTACAAACGGGAAAATCCCCGTCACAGGTTTCTGATCCCTGCCCCTTTTCCCGCCCATGTTTGAAAAGCTGATTCTCGTTCTATTCCTCATCGCATGGATCTGGGGCGGGATCAAACTCATGCAGAACTACCAAAGGATCTTCGGTCCACACCCCGATGATCCCTCAGAGTCTCCTGGAGCACGCTCATTGGGGCAAACGCAAATCTGGTCCGTATGGATCGGTATGATCATCGGCGTGCTCTACTTTATATTCCGCTAACAGCGGTCTTACAGGAAGGAGCAAACGTAGTCAAAGATGGTATCTACCTGGAGGTAGAACTTCGAGTTCCCAGGGACATTAAAGGACTGCCCGGCGGTGTAGAGAGTGAACTCAGATTCGCCCTCTAACTTGATGCGAGCCTCTCCTGCCGTGACCTCCATCAGCTCAGGGGCGTCAGTGCCAAACTCATACTCCCCTGCGAGCATGATCCCTAGTGTTTTCACATCGCCATTCGCAAGCGTGAGTTGGCGGCTAGTGACCTTACCGTCAAAGTACACATTAGCGGCGGTCTTTACTGATACATTATCGAACTGTTCCATAGTCCCTATCCGTCTAATATGTCATCACAGATAGCAAGCGGAAAGATCAGTAACCAGACACTTACTCTTTTACGATCTTACCGCCGATGCCTAGGATGGTGGCTTTTTGCTTAGCGTCCTCGGCCTCTGCGATCTGTCCGTTAGAGACATACATTTGCGACAGCGCAGTCCATGCTAGTAGATCGTTCGGGCGGAGCGTGGTCGCTTGTAAGCCCGCCCCGATCGCCTCTTTGAAGCGCTCTAACTTCATCAGCACCATCCCGTAGGCATGCCAGCCATCGAAGAAACCGGGATCCAGATCGACCACGGCCTTATAGACCTTAGCCGCCTCCTCTAAGTCCCCGATAGCGAGCGCGAGGTTCCCCTCATCAAAGAGGTCGTCACGCTCAGCGTGTAGTGGCTCATCTGACATGATGAAGTAAAGGTAAAGAAAGAGGGGGGCACCCGCAAGCGCTCATCGCTTATGAGAATCCGTCCCTCTGGGTTTCATTTATTGTGCAGCGAGACGCACGAACTGGGCTTGGGCACGCTGGGCGTCAAACCAGTTCGAGAACACGACGTAGTTCATGCCATCGGCAGAGCCGTCGATCTGGGTCTTGATGGCGGACTTTGCCTCCTCTGTCTCTACGAACTTACGGCTAGTAGGACGGACAAAGAGGACACGCTCAAGCCCAAGCTGTGGAATGTCCTGAACGATCGGCTCACTGATCTCCTGGTCTGCAATCTTACTGGCATCCTGGAAGGCACGGAAGAAATACGTCTCGCCTTCGACCTGGTCGCGAATGCCCTTATCTGTGAACTGTGCATGCGTCATACCTAGTTCCTGAGCCTTCTCGATAAGCTTGCCATCCTTAGCGGCCGTTACAAGCTGCTCGCGGATGTCGCCGGTGAGAGTGTCTTGGGACTCGTCTAGCTTGCTCTGGATCAGGTCGCTCTTAGCATCTGCCTGCGCTTGCTCATAGCTGAGAGGCTCCGCCTCGATACGCTCTAGGACACGGAAGATGAGGTTACGCCCACCACCCAGAGGGTAGATGTCACTCATGGCATCCATCGTATCTACCTCACCGCTCAGTGAGAGGGCGACAGCCGCAGGGGTGCCGCTCTGCGTTGTAAGCTGGAAGTCTGCAGGTGCGGAGGACTCCGTAAAGAACTCTGAGGTCGTAGCCTCTAGCCCCAGCTCCTTAGCCACCTTCTCAAAGCCGCGTCCATCTTCGTCCTGCACTTGGGTAAAGAGTGAGTCTGCCTTAATGATCGCCGCATTCATGAGCTGCGTTCTCTGATCCGCAGGGAGAGCGGTGTCCAGAGCCGCGATTTCCTCCTCAGATTTCCCCTCGGCCTTTGCAGCGGCGAGTTGGGCATCCTTATGCTTCTTCTCTGCAGCGGTGATCCCCGCATCAGAGATCACGTATTGCACCTTCACCTGTGGGTCGGTGAGGTAGTTGTTCGTGTTCTTTTCCCAGTAAGCTTTGACCTCCTCATCGGTGACAGTGATGGTGTCCTTAAGCTTCTCTAGCGGTAGCGTAAACTGGTCAAAGGTGAGGGTCTGGAGATTTACGAGTGCGCCGCGTCGTACGAGATCAGGATTAATGGTGAACCCCGTGCCGATGATCGCCTCGAGCTTGTTCATGGAAATAATCTCACCGACGAGGGTGTTTAAGTCCTTCACCCCGAGTCCGTATTTCTTCACGCGGTTTAGGATAAACTTCGCATATCCCGCTTGGTCAAACTTCCCAGCATCATTGACGAAGAGGGTCTTTTGGATCGTGTTTTCGATTTGCTCTTGGCTAGGGATTACGCCATATTCTTCCGCCAGCCCTTTTAGGATCAGGCGGTTCGCGTAGTAGGTCGTCTCATCTGTAGCAGCTCCTGTCTGTGGGTTCATCTGCGCGATGTGGATCATGTATGGTGCCGCAAACTCCGCCTCACCAATGTAGTTCCCAGAGCGTAGCCCAAAGAGCATCTTATAGTAGTCTGAACCCTGGCGCTCCACCTCGGAGTACGCGTATTCACGCCCGTTCAGCTTCATAAGCTTAGGGCCACTACCAGCCCCACTACCGCCTAGTCCATCGACTAAGAAAACAAGCCCAATAAAGAGGATGATTAAGACAATAAAGGCGAATGCTGAGTATTTTCTGAAGAATTCTAACATGATCTAAAAAAATCTGGACGCTATTGCTAACAGTTCCAGCGCATCGTGCAAGCTCTTTTATAGAATTGACGGGTGTATCTGTTCAGATGGGGCGGAAGGAGTAGTTAACCGCGAAAATCGCTAAATTGCGCTAAAAAAACTTGTCTGATTGCACAGTCAAATCGAGGTCTCTTATCGGTTTCTCTAGGGAAAGCGCAGGAGCAACAGGGGGAGTGCTGTGAATTCTTGCTCTGTCACTATTCCGGTAGATTCTCCGATGTAGCGTAGAGTAGGATGTTCCTAATTGACTTCGCGGACAGGTCTCCCCGATAGGGGAGAAAGCCCAAAGCCCCGGGTAGAGGGAGGCGGGTGGTTAAGCGGAGCGCAACCACATGCGCAGACCGGCACCCGGGGTAAAGAGCGGGCAACATACCCGCCGAACGCAAGACAGCATCC
>CAYWAG010000084.1:0-6775 GCA_964455925.1 uncultured Verrucomicrobiales bacterium
CGCTAACGCTTGTATTGCGGGCAAAAACACGAACAGAAAATTGTCGTGTAGTGTGCGTTACTGCGCCTTTGCGGCCTCGGTAGCCTTTACGTTATCAGCGATCTCTTGGATCTCAGCGGCGGCTTGCTCAGCGGCCTTGCGGCGTGCGAGCTTGCGTGCTTCGCGCTCCTTCTCCCGCTTGAGGTCTTCCTCATAGAGCTTAGCCATGCCCTCATCATCGAGGTCCATCCAGTCATCGCCCCAGGAGGCGACTTCATCGCGGAGGTCTTGGATGTCTTCAGGCGTCATCGCCTTTACCTCATCATAGATGGCTAACAGGTTCTTCTTGGCGGTCTCAGAGAGTTCATCAAATACAAATGGCTCGGGCTCATACTTGGCTGGCTTAGCCTCATTTACTGGCGTTACATTCTCTTTCATCTACTAATAGGTATGCAACTAGGTCTAACCTTTTATACAAAAGATGAAAAAAACCTACCGTAAACGACAACTATGAACAGGGAAACCACCGATTCCAATCAGCTAAAAATTAATTTGTACATAAAAAAACAAAAAAGCAGCCTCCCACATGGAAGGCTGCCTTGCACTGCGCTCTGAGTGAGCTATGGATCTAAGCTTACGCTACGGACTGAGCGGCAGACTTTACCAGAGCGAGGAAGCTCTCTGGGTCCAGGGCGGCACCGCCGATGAGACCGCCGTCGATGTCTGGCTGGCTGAGGAGTTCATCCGCGTTAGCAGGCTTCATGGAGCCACCGTATTGGATACGGGTTTGGTCTGCGATGTCGGTGGTGTAGAGGTCTGCAATGATGCTGCGCACGATGGCCTGGGTCTCCTGTGCTTGCTCTGGGGAGGCAGTGACGCCGGTGCCGATCGCCCACACGGGTTCATATGCGACGACGACATTGAGGATGCCTTCGTTACAAATGCCCTTGAGCCCTTCTGTAAGCTGGGTGGTGAGAACCTCCTTTAGCTGACCAGATTCACGCTCTTCTAGGGTCTCACCGATGCAGAAGATCGGCTTTAGCCCGTTGTCGAGGAGTTGGCAGTTCTTCGCATTAATGAAGGCATCAGACTCACCGTAGAGGGAGCGGCGCTCGCTGTGACCGGTGAGGACGTATTCAACGCCGACTTCCTTGAGCATCGCGACACTGGTTTCCCCCGTGAAGGCGCCACTCTGCTGGTCGGAGCAGTTCTGTGCGGCTACGGCGAACCCGTTTCCTGCGATGGTGGTAAGGTTCAGGAACGGAGCGGCGATCACGACATCGACCGCTGCGAGGTCCGCGGCTTCGAGCTTAAAGTTCGCAACGAACTCAGCAGCCTCCTTTGGCCCTTTGTTCATTTTCCAGTTAGCGGCAATGATTGGTTTTCTCATAGTTCTGTGCTTATGGGTAGGTGGTTATAGAATAGACAAGGTTAAAACATTCTTGTTACGCATCGGTAAGAGCCGCGATGCCCGGAAGAACCTTGCCCTCCAGAAGCTCTAGGGAGGAGCCGCCACCGGTGGAGAGGAAGCTGACCTTATCACCGACACCAAACTTGTTCGCCGCAGTGACAGAGTCCCCGCCGCCGAGAATAACAGTGGCATCGATCTCTGCGAGCGTGTTCGCGACCGCTTTCGTCCCCTTGGCGAAGTTATCCAGCTCGAACACACCCATTGGGCCGTTCCAGAGCACGGTCTTACAGCCACGGAGGATCTCGCAGTATTCCTCGATCGCCTCGTCACCGATGTCGATGCCTTCCCAGCCGTCTGGGATAACATTCATGTCCTCACCGTATTCGATGGTGCACTTAGTCTCTGCGTCGTTACTGAATTCCTGCGTGATGCGAGTGTTCTTAGGCAGGCAGAACTGGACTCCGTTCTTCTGGGCCTTCTCCATGAGCTCCGACGCCAGAGGGATGAACTCCTTCTCTACGAGGGAGTCCCCAAGCTGGTAACCCTGCGCAGCACGGAAGGTGTAAGTCATTGCACCACCAATGATCATGATGTCCGCCTTATCCAGCAGCTTGTCGATGACCTTGATCTTATCAGAGACCTTCTTCCCTCCGATGATAACCGCGAATGGGGACTCTGCGGACTGGAGCTTACCGACGAGGAAGTCTAGCTCTAGCTCCACGAGCAGCCCCATCGCGGACTGAGAGACGAAGCGGGTCACGCCCTCGGTAGAGGCATGTGCCCGGTGAGCGGTGCCAAAGGCATCGTTAACGAAGATCTCAGCATTACCAGCGAGCGCCTTAGAGAAGGTCTCGTCGTTAGAGGTCTCCTCTTCTGCGAAGCGGGTGTTCTCGATGAGGACGACTTGCCCGCTCTCCAGGTTCGCACGCGCAGACATTGCGGCCTCGCCGATGGTGTCCTCTGCGAAGAGAACGTCCTGCCCGAGGTGCTCGGCGAGTCTGACTGCGACCGGCTTTAGGGAGAACTCGAGGTTAACCTCCCCGTTTGGGCGGCCCATGTGGGAGCAGAGCACGAGCTTAGCGCCCTTCTCTAGGAGGAGTTTAATGGATGGGAGGGCACCTGTGATGCGGGAGTCGTCAGTGATAGCGCCGTCCTTAAGCGGGACATTAAAGTCGCAGCGCATGAGGACCTCCTTGTTAGCTACATCGAGGTCACGGATAGAAAGTTTTGTCATAATGAAATTGTATAGGTAAGTTTAAGAGAAGAGAGCAGGAGCGGAACGGGTATCTTTCCTTTCATCCTCCGACATTATGCCTTGCGTCTTGGCTCATATGGGAAGGGGAAGGCTCCTTATGCCCTCAGGAACAAACAAAAAATGACCTAGAAACAGAGTGTTTCGAGGTCATTGTCATTTGTGTTAAGAGGCGAGAGATTAGAGAGATCCAGCAAGCTTCTTAAGTGCATCAGCTGCACGACTGGAGTAACCCCACTCGTTGTCATACCAAGCACAGACTTTCACGAAGTTGTCACCAAGCATCATGGTGCATCCCGCATCGAGGATGGAGCTGTGTGGGTTACCAACGATGTCCTGAAGAACAAGTGGCTCCTCAGAGTATTCGAAGACACCCTTAAGCGCACCTTCAGCCGCTGCCTTAAAGGCGGCGTTTACTTCCTCTGCGGTCGTCTTCTTATTCAGCACAGCTGTGAAGTCCGTAAGGGAACCGGTAGGAGTAGGAACACGGAAGGCTCCGCCGTTAAGCTTACCAGCAAGCTCTGGGATAACGAGGCCGATAGCCTTAGCCGCACCAGTAGAGGATGGGATGATGTTCTCCGCAGCGGAGCGGGCACGACGGAGGTCACCGTGTGGCGCGTCCAGGAGGCGCTGGTCACCCGTGTAGGAGTGAATGGTGCTCATGAAGCCGGACTCGATCCCGAACTCGTCATTAAGCACCTTCACCATTGGGGCAAGACAGTTCGTGGTACAAGAAGCGTTAGAAACGATGTTATGCTTAGCAGGGTCATATCCACCGTCGTTGATGCCGAGACACCAGGTGTAGTCGACATCCTTACCAGGGGCAGAGATGAGCACCTTCTTAGCGCCAGCCTCTAGGTGCTTAGATGCCGCCTCTTGGGATACGAAGAAACCAGTGGACTCTAGCACGACATCTGCACCAGTAGCAGCGTGGTTCAGAGCGGCAGGGTCACGCTCCGCAGTCGCCTTAATCTTATGGCCGTCAATGATGATGTGGTCTTCATCGTAACTGACTTCGCCGTCGAACTTGCCTTGGGTGGAGTCCCACTTTAGGAGGTGTGCGAGAGTCTTGTTATCGGTAAGGTCGTTGATAGAAACAACCTTCTGACGTTCTTCCTTGGACATAGCTCGGAGAACACTGCGTCCAATGCGTCCGAATCCGTTAATTGCGTAGTTTGCCATAATTAATGTGTTTTTGTGGTTAAGGGGATCTCTCAAACTCTCAGTGCTGCATGCTGATCTAAGACCTCTAGAGGTCCCCCAAAACCACCTTACGATTTACAGACGTGCCCCCCCTACGCAAGCGAAAAAAAACGCCATTCTGAACAATTCCCTGCAATCTCTTACCATAAAAATCCCCATGACGCAGACGAATTTGATTGAATAAAACCCAGCCCACGGCATCAAACCTTCAGATAAAAATCATTCCTCTATGAAAACACCACTAACAATCCTATCCATCCTCGCCCTCGGGTTCACCAGCTGCACCACGGTAAACCCATACACCGGTGAGCAACAAACCTCTAAGGCCCTGATCGGCACAGGCATCGGGGCGGCAGGCGGTGCCCTCATCGGCGCCATCATCGGGAACAACACCGGCGATGGCGACTCTAAGAAAGGCGCCCTCGTCGGTGCCGCCATCGGGGCAGGTGCAGGCGGCGGTATCGGATACTACATGGACCAGCAAGAAGCAAAGATCCGCCAACAGCTCCAGAGCACCGGCGTGAGCGTATCGCGCAACGGTAACGACATCATCCTAAACATGCCAGAGAGCATCACCTTCGATGTCGCACAATCCACCCTTAAGCCCCAGTTCTACTCCACGCTCAACTCTGTCGCCCTCGTGCTAGCAGAATACGATAAGACGACGATCGGCATCGCAGGGCACACGGACTCAGACGGGTCAGACTCCTATAACCAAACCCTGTCACAAAACCGCGCCGCCTCCGTCGCCCACTACCTAGCATCTAAGAACGTCGCCTCTAACCGCCTGCGCGCCGCAGGATACGGAGAGAGCTACCCCATCGCCAGCAACAGCACCGCTACCGGTAAGGCCCAAAACCGCCGCGTAGAGCTACGCATCGAGCCAGTGGCAGCGCAGTTCTAAATCGCTACAGTTACATCACACATTACGGCAGTAATTGTGGCATGAGCATCCTGCTCATGACCAACATCTATTGGCGATAGCCACTGACTTTCTCCTTCATGTCCGCTTATTCAATAGGTCGAGAGCCAAGAAGGACAGTCAGTGGCTAACGCCAGAGGATGTATTCACGAGCGGGACGCTCGTGCCACAGTCTTTACCGCCGTAATGTAAAATCTACGACTACATGAGCTTAGCGGCGGCCTCTGCTAGGGGTGACCGCTCTCCTTTGGTCAGGTCCACGTGGGCGACGAAGTCCTGGCCTTGGAGCTTGTTGCGGGTGTAGACTAGGCCATTACTCCTACGGTCAACGTAGGGGTTATCGATCTGGTCTGGATCACCGACGAGAATGAGCTTAGAGCCTTCTGAGATACGGCTCACCACCGTCTTAGCCTCTAGCGGGGTGAGTTGCTGTGCCTCATCGAGCACGAAGAAGCGGTTCGGGATGGAGCGTCCGCGGATATAGGCGAGGGCCTCGATCTCGATCAGCCCTTGCTGTAGGAGAGAGTCATACGGGCGCTGCGGAGGGGCTGGGGACTCCTGCTGCTGTTGTTGCTGCTTCTTTTGCTTTCGTCGGTGCGATTGGTTCGGCGACAGCATCAGCAGATCCAGCGCATCATAGATAGGCTGCACCCAGGGGCGCATCTTCTCATCCATTGATCCTGGGAGGAACCCGATGTCCTTCCCCATCGTCACGATGGGACGACTGATCACCAGCCCCTTATAGTCCCCGCCCAGCATAGCACTCAGCCCCGCAGCGATCGCGACGAGGGTCTTACCCGTTCCCGCCTGCCCAAAGCAGGTGACGAGAGAGATCTCGGGGTTTAAGAGCGCATCTAGGAGGCACTTTTGCCCAAGGTTAAGGGGCTTCAGGAAGTTCCCGTTAGGGATGCGGATGGCATCTGGCACGCGCAGCATGTGGAACGATCCATCAGCATCTAGCCGAGCTGGGATGGTGCTCTTCTCCCCGCTGGAGAGCAGCACATATTGGTTCGTGCACAGCCCCTGGGACTGCTCTGGCTCTAGCTGCACGTACCCTGTAGAGGCAAACCGCTGGAGCGTATGCGGATCCACCTCCACGCGGGACTTATCCTTAAGCGTGACCGCCCCTTCATCCACCTTATCGTTCAGGTAATCCTGCACCTGGATGCCGCCGGCGCGGGCCTTTAGCTGCATGTTCAGATCCTTTGTCACCAGAGCCGTGGGGGCGGAGTTAAACTCCGCGACCATGAGGGCACAGGTCATGATGCGGTGGTCCGCCTTCTCGCGGTCAGGGAAGATGCGTAGAAACCGCTTCACTTGCTCCGATACCTTCTCACAGCTCGCAGGGTCAAACAGAACCACGCGCACCGTCCCACCCCCATCCGTAGGAACACCGGCGGTGAGGTCCTGTACGCCCTCAAAGAGCTCGCTAATGAGCCGATGCACACGCCGAGCGTTCGCCCCGCGCTCGTTCTGCTCATTCTTAAAGCGGTCCAGCTCTGTCAGGACATCCGTGCTGAGGCAAATATGGTTCTCCTGAAACTTCTGCAGACAGCCAGGGTCATGGAGGAGCACATTGGTATCTAGAATGTAGTTCTTCCCGATTTGCGAAGGCGCGATGAGACCTAAGCGCTGTGCCTCTTCGCGGGTTAAGCTCCTTTTACGCTTGCGGTCAGAGCGGCGGGGCGGGGCTGAGTCAACATGCTCGGGAGTCTCGAACAAATCTTCCTGCGGTGGGGTATCAGGGGCTGTAGGCATAAAAAAGTAAAGGAGGAGAGAAGATACCGCGCACAGCACCACTCTCTAACAAGGTCAATCATAACAAGAAGTATCGATTACACAAGAAAATTACACATTTAACACCCCATTACCACAAGACAACCTCACTTGGGGAAAAGTAACCGCGTAACTATTCAGGTATAAAATAACAAACCTAGGAGCACCAGCATCCCTGCCTGATAGTGCTGTGTCCACACAGTCCCCCAGCCCTCACAAACTCGAAAGGCGT